>JADZEO010000083.1 GCA_020850475.1 Bdellovibrionales bacterium
CGGGCGTGGCGACCGTGCCCGAGAGAATTTCCTTTTGCGCCGAATTATTGGCGGTGTTGTCCAAGGTGACTGAGGCCAGTTCAAAGTAAGGGCCGATGGAAAAGTCTCGAGGTCCAATGAGATATTCAATGTTCGCTCCATACTCGGTCCCTTTGTAAGAAGGAACAGTTCCCTGCCCAAAAATGCTCGCTTGAGAATATTTGGCTAGGGGACTCAAATGCAGAGCTGAATTCCAAGGGCGATTGGGGCCGGGGGGTGCGGCCGCTCGAGCAGTGTGGCCCATCCAAAGACCTCCGAAGACGAGCATCGGAATGAGGCTCCCGCGAAGCTGAGCAGTGACACTCCATGTTTTCATGGCGCCACCACCACCGCGGTCGGCTGACGCATCAACGAGGCGTCCGAAATAAACGCTTGGCTCCCCACTCGCGTGCCCGAGTTGCCTGTGATCTGGATTTCTTCGCAAGTATTAAGCGCCGTCGAGCACACCATGAGATTTCCGCTCTCTAAAACGGCTAAGGCACCAGGAACCAACATGACATTCGTATCTTTGTAGAGTTGACCGACATAAGTAAAGCTCGAGTCAAAAAGCTCCAAGCTGTTGTAGGCCGCGGCTTGGACACTCACGACAAATCGACCATCTGGTAGCTCCGCGATGTCATAGGGGTCGCAGTTGGTCGTGCAACCAATACCGCTTATCGTGGTGGCGAGAGTTCCGTTGTCATTGTAAACGCGTGGGTTGTCAGGGTTGCCTGAGATTAAAACCACAAAACGACCGCCAGAAATCCGCTTGATGGTGTTGATGTTGGCGGTCACGGTCAGTGGAAAATTGGTGGTCACCCTTGTCTTGCTGGAGTTAAATTTTTCAATGCTGGTGGTGGATTCGGCTACGACCATGCCTCCATCGCTCAGCACCGCCATGGCGCGAATCGTAGCGCCCGTAAGGTTGGCATCGAGCAAGTGGGTCGTGGTGACGAGAGTTGATAGGTCAACGGTTTCGACCCGATCGACGTTTTCCACTGTAAAAAACAAATTCGCCCCAGTCGGATCAAGATCAAGGCCGTAGAAAAATGTGGTGGTGGGGGCGGTCGAAGTGGCGATGGTCCGAATGTAAGTGCCGGATTTGCTCCACTGAGTGATCTTGTGCAGGGGATAGGGTGTGGCTGCGGAACTCACAGTACCACCTGAAACGATAAAAATATCTCCAGAGGCCACATAACCGGAGGTTCCGGTTGACGGCAAGGTCAGGACTTCATCCAAGAACACATCATCACTGCAAGAAAAGGCAAGGAGAGCGCAACCGACCAAGATCAAAATCAACAAATGCGCCTGGACGACTCCGGCAACTGAACGAAAATAATTTAGCAGTGCGTCTTGAATTTTCATGACTCTTCCTTGCGCTCAATATATTGATCGGATTTTTGTGACCGTGTTTTAAGATGATCCGTCCATTACTGGTCGTCGGTAGAGTCGACTGGCCTTAAGCTCTGCGGCCCAACTTGATTGAACGGAAGCGGCGATACATACGCTCGGAGTTGGTGCCGCCATAGTCATAGTCCCAGCCATGATTGAGCCCGGGTCGCCAGTAAAACTGGTTAAAGGTCTGACCGCTACGAGCCCCGATCCAGTCTCCCAAACAACCTGCCGGCAAGAGTCCCTTAGTAACGGTGCCTGCATAGTCAGCGAGATACTCCGGCGGCGTGACGACATCCCAAGTGTTCTTGGGGACGTCGTAAGCAAATATTCCTTGATTGGTTACACATAACATCGCATCCAGAGTCGGATCATAGCGAAGCAGTCCAAAAACAAACGAGGCGGGTGCGTCAGCCAAGCGCTCAATTACCAATGGCGCCGAGGTACTGGCTAAGTGCGGGGTGATCTTCAGGCGAAAAAAATGGGGAGTGGGTGCCACCGCGATGGAAGTTCCACCCCCGACCCAGTAAACGTATTCACCAGCAAAGCAGCAACCGTCTCGGCCATTGATTTTGTGGGGAAGTTCACCGCCAACGGTGGCCGGCAAATCCCGTCGATAAATGACGTAAGGCTGTTGGTAAGTGCCAAACCGGTGCGACGGAGCGATAATCCAAAGATACTGTCGAGCAGAGGTGTCGCCTCCATTGCCACCAGCAATGCAAATCCCGCAATCATGAATTTGGCTAAAGGCTTGGTGGGCGTTGTAGGTTGAGGTGTAACTCTCGACGTACATGCCATCAAGGGGAGCCATCAATGAAGAAGCATGGTTGCCAACAACTCCAATGGCGGGAGTGCTCAAGTTACCAATCAACCATTTGCCACTCGCGCGATGGTATTGGCCCCGCGCTGGAATGACGAGGGAATCCAATTTATCGATATAAAAATAGTGGAGATTATCATACTGGCTCTGATCGACGGTGCCGCGATTGTTGGGATACACATAGGTTTGGGTTTTGGTGACGGGGTCGTACTCCCGCACGCCATTGTCGGACTCGTGGCCGTGATCACCGGTGCCCCACTCAATAAGCGTGCCGTCCTTGGTGACAAAGTCGGACTGCCAAAACATCCCCTGATAAGAAGCCGGATGAGCGCTCCCTTGATTGCCATTGTAGGCAGCGACATAGAGCGACCCATTGGTGGTGGGCGGTGGTGCCGGCGCCTTGACCGACAGGGTGGTAAATGATGAGAGGATGCGTGCCATAGCTTAGCCTTATTGACCTATAGAATATCATTGAATGCAACCCGAGGCTGGACCAGTCCCAAATTAAGACAGCTGAAGCCGAAACCGCCTGAATGCGTCAGTCCTATTGAATTTGCTGGACTCACTTGCCGAGGTTCTGCTTACTCTCAAGGCTTGGGGAAGGGGAATGGCGATGGTTCAAGTCTTCGTGAGTCTCATTGTTTCATTGGGGTTGTTAAGTTCCGCGACGGCCGAGGTTCCGTGGTTGACGACCACCTCGCAACCAATACCAGAAGTTCATCCCAGCGAATCTTTTCCTTTGGCCCAAGACGTGGCGACCCACCTAGGAGTTGTCCCCGTTGCTTCTGTGAGAACTTTGGCCTCCGCCCTCGAAACGCAGTTTGAAAGAGCCTTAGCCCCCTTAGCCCAGCCATCACCAAAATGTGTTGAGCCAGCTGGTGCCGACTATGCTTATGCCTTGTTTGTTGCCGGCCGCCTGACCGAGTGCGCTGCCTATGCGCGAACTTGTGTGGCCGAACCGCAGCTGACGAGTCCCGAAGTGCTGCTACAGGGCGCGATTTGTGAGGCGCAAAGCTTTCGTTGGCGTGAGGCCGATGAACTTTTTCAAGCCGCAACGGCCGAGCCGCTCCGAGGTTCGCCCCAGGCCGCGCTGGCCGTGAGTCACTATGTGGCTTTTGCTTTGGCCAACGGGTTTGATGATCGGGTCGAGGCGATCTTAGCTCGACATCCACAGTGGTCTGAAGGCGAAAGGGGAATCGTGCGAGCGCTATTGGCGCGGGCGGCTCGGCTGGACACCGGGGCCGTCGATCGCGCAGCGATGGATCAGTTCTTAGAAAAATGGCGGGCTCAGAGTCAGGGTCGGCTTGCGGAGTTCTTGACAGTTCTCAAGGCACGGATTGAGTACAACGAGGGTCGATACTCTTCGGCAATGACCATCGCCACCAGCGAATTCCCGCAGCTTCATGATCCCATGAGCTGGTATTACTTGGCCTTCATGACTTTTTATCATGGGCTCGACAAACAATTTGGACAAGCCAGAGTGATCTACGAGGCTTATGATCGTTTTGCCCAACCTTGGTGGCAACTCCCGATCGAAAACAATGTCTTTACATATTCCGAAATTTATTCCCAGGAGTGCCAAAGTACGACTCTGCAGGGCTCCGACCGTGCCAGCTTTGATCGACTGAAGGCTTCGCTTCGCAAAGGTCAAATCACCATTGAGCGGGCACTCATCCAAATGCGCGATTGGCAACAGCGGTTTCCCGATCGAGCGGATGTCCTTTCGGCGCTCGGCGGGATGCTCTCGCTATTGGGCCATCATGATGAAGCTGAACAACACTTGTGGCAGGCCCATCGACTTTGTCGTTATTTTAATCGGGCCCATTGGGGGTTGGCGCTGACTTGGCGGACGCGCAAATTTATCAGTTTGCCCGACTACCAGCAGAATGAGCAGCGCATGCAAAGAGAGTTGGGGGGAATCGGCCTTCCGCCCGCCGCCGACCAATACTTCATCAACTGGCGGAGTTTTGACGGATCGGCATTACAACGAGTTGTTTTTGGGGCGCGTATTTATGTTCCTCACCTGGGATTTTTTGCCTCCAAAAATCTTAAGGCCTTTCTGAAGTTTTCGTATGATTTATTAAGTGAATCTCCCGGCAACACGAAGCTTCGCGATCAACGGATTGGCGGCGGTAAGTACCCTAACGATCATCGCTTGTGGGATGATGTGCGGGGCGCCGGTGGTGAAACGGTGGTCGCTGACATTCATGAGGTTCTCGACTCGCCCCATGGCAGTTACAACTTATTGGGACATGAAATGGCCCACCAGCTGCAAACTTATATGAGTTATGTCTTCCCTCAAGGAGTCGAGCGCATTCGCGAACTCTACCAAGAGGCCTTAGTGAGCGGGAACTTTCCCGACAAATATTCCTCTCAAAACATGGAAGAACACTTTGCGCAAGGAGTGACGTATTTCTTGGTGCCGACCGATGCTCCGACTCGCTTTGGCCTCAATCGGAGCTGGCTCACCCGCCACAATCAAGCCCAAGAACAGTTTATCGTGGATGTGACCAAAACTGTTCCTGGCCTGGTGCCACCGACCACTCTAGGATTGTCGTGGCACTAACTGGGGTGAAACTATTTGGACCAGTTTTTGGGTAGGTAAAAGTAGAAGGTGCCTTTCCCTTTTGGCAGACCCCAGTCTTGGATGTAATCGGGGTGTTTGCGAGTGGCCTCGTCGACCTCTTCTTCCTCGGAAAACACGTCATAGGCTTTAAACTCCACTTTCACCAGGGTGGCGTAGCTTTCTTGTTTGGCCACCTTCGCATTGAGAACAATCAGGCCTTCGTCTTGAGTGATTTCAATATTGTTTTCGGGTGCATTGATCCAGGTTAAGAGATTTTCGGCCAGACCCTCAGTATAGTAAAACGAGCTCGTTTCCAACGACGAACACAACTCAAGCTTATTTACCTCCACCACCTTCACTTTGTCGGATTCGCTGCGTGGGCGTTTGGGAGTGACTGAGACGACGCCAACGACTTCGCGTTGGTCATTGAGTAACAAAACTGGTGTGGCTTTTTCTTTGCTGATGTCTTCAAGTTCAGAAGCAAAAAATTGTGCGCTCGAGCCACTGAAGCAATTTTTTAAGACCGATTCGGCCAGGACCGGGCCGCTGGTGAGGACGACTGAAGCTGCGAGTATTAATCCGCGAAGGGATGTGGTCATATATGGTACCCCCAAGTATTTGCAGTTGTTGATGTAACCTGAACTGCTGCAAAGTAATGGCGGATAGGCGTCAAAGACAAGGTGAGGACCCAGGTGAAAAATCTTTCACCCGAATGGGCACCAGCAGAGTGTAAAAAATGAGGGGTTTTACTTCTGATAGGCGAGGCGATGGACCAATTCAATCACCTGCGGTTGATAGGCCCGCTGCTGGACGGGAGGAGCCATGTGGACGGCGAGAAAAATCTCGCCCTGCTTGGTGAAACTGTAAGTGGAAATGACGAGCGGCTCGACCCGGCCCTGAATTTGGTATTGATACAGCAAAATCGCACGATGGCCGGGCTTCATATGCCAACGGCCGAGCTCGATGCCCTTGAGTCCTCGGGCAAAGGTTTGGCGAGCAAATTTCGCCAGCTGATCGACAGTGAAAGTTGTTTTTTGATCAACCCAGCGGCGGGTATCGCCGGCTTTGAGTTTTAAAACTCGAACCTTCTCGGTTCCTTGGTCCTCGGAGCGAGCCAAAATGTAGTTTTCTAAGACCTCGTAATTGAGTTCCTTGTTGGCAAATTCCAGGGCAATGGGGTCGTTATTAAGCTCCCACGCGCTGGGAGTCGACGACTGGGCCAGCACGGGCAGACTCATGATCAACAAAAAAACCGAGCCCAGTTTACTGCGCAACATGGTCCCTCGCCGACGTATTGGTTCTGGCGTACGCCGATGATACATCATGAACCGAATAACGCCACTGCTGGGGCGCGGCCGCCTGGTCCCAATTGTAGTCGCCATTATTGTTGTTGGTTCGATCGGATTTTTTAACTACCATGATTTCTCCCGGCTGCAAGGTGGGACGAATGACCACCGAGTCCCCGACGATCAGGCCGCCGAGCACGAGAACTTCGAGACGAAGTCCGCCGTCGGTTTCACAAAGCTGTCCGGTATAGGTATCCTTCCCCACCTTGACTTCAATCATCCCTTGCGCATTGAGCTGCACGTTGATCTCTGGGTACTTTGGCTTGCTCGCAAGGTTGGTCGCCTTGTAAGTGACCACGGGACTATGGGC
>JADZEO010000084.1 GCA_020850475.1 Bdellovibrionales bacterium
CACCGAGCTATCTGTGCGATGTCTCAGGCTGAGCCGCAAACCCTGGGTAGCCTTAGTGCATAACGATCTCAATTTGAGACGCGGCGATCGGATGGGCTTCGTGATTCGTGGCGCGCCCGAGAGGATTCGAACCTCTGACCTTTAGCTCCGGAGGCTAACGCTCTATCCAGCTGAGCTACGGGCGCATCGTTGGGAGCAAGGGAACAAGGATTAACTAAGTTTAAACAACGTGACAAGACATTTGTTGTGACAAAGTAAGGGAATCACAATTTAATTTGCTTAGTTGTATCAACTATTTGGACTGAGACCGAGGAAAGGCCGAGTGATGAGTGAGACGGACAGGAAAGGGGGCTCAAGCCCAGTTCTGGGACCGAGTCTGAGCCCGAGCCACTTTGCCATGTGGCGGGCGGTGGTTGCTCTGGTGCATATCGATGGTCAAGTGACCGACACTGAGCGAGCGATGGTGTGGCGCTTAATGACCGGACTCAATCTTTCGTCAGAGCAGCGGGCGCAGCTTGAAGCCGAGTTGGAGCGGGGGGTTTTGCTTGAAACAGTGCTGGACCAAATCACCGATCATCGCGACTTCTCGCAGTTGATTCGGCTGGCCGCTTCGATTTTTACTGCCGACCACAATTTTGACGAAACCGAACAGGAGACCTTGGGGTTTCTCAAACGCGAGTTTTCTCGCCGTTTTCCCGCCTATGATTGGGCTGCCCGCCCGACCTCGTCCACCGGGAGCAATTTGATTGTCTTATGGTTGCGTCGACCAGTCGTGAGGTACCTTTTGCTCGCCCTGCTTACGATGGCTTTGCTATATGGGGTGTTGCTGCGTCGACTTTAGGTTTGCTGAGCGCGGCCAACACCTGAGCGGTTTCTGGCATGTATTCACCCAGCTCTTGGTGGTACAGACGATCGAGCAACTGGGTGTGGTAAAGCAAATCGCGAGTCACCTGTGGCGGGGCCACTTGGCCACAAAGATCCAACAACGCATTCAGCTTCGTCATCACGTTTTGGCCGTCGGGGGTGCGAAAGTAAAGATAGTCCCGCTCAATTTCCTTGAGGGAAGTTCGCAGGCCCCCAACCAACGAGGCCGGCAACCACTGAGCATGTAAAAAAATGGGAGTGTGGAGAAGGTTAATCTGGCAAGAAAGATTCTCTCCGCCGAGACCCGAAGTTCGTTTGCCGATCCAGCGCAGGAGCGGAGTGAGATGCATGACATTCAACAAAGAAATAGTGGGGAAAAAACGCAAATGAAGTTGGTTTCCGAGACTGGTGAAGGCTTCGAAGTTGCGTTCGAAGCGGTCCCAGGCAGCGCCACTGCGCTGATACTCGAAGGCCTTGCCGATCCCGTCGAGGCTGATCCACAATTCGGTGCGCTCAAAGGCCTTAAATCGCTCCAGCCACTCTCGAGCTGCGGTCGTGCCGTTGGTGTTAACCGTCAATTGGATGTGCCGGGCATCTCCGGATCGAATCAGCCCATCGACTAACTTTTGATAAGCAGGAGTCACCAGTGGTTCGCCGGCGGCAAAATACATACTGCGGATTGAGGGGGCAATTTCCAGCAAACTGGCGATGTAGTCGTTCTGCCAGTGCAAATCATCTCGGCCATCCACGCGAGCGAGATTATCACGGTAGTAGGCAGGTAACTCCTGGCCCGCGGCAATCACCGCTTCCATAGTGCGCCGAATGGGCTGGCTAAACTCCGGAGCGCAGATCCGGCACCGCAAGTTGCAGTTGCTCCCCAAGCGCACTTCGACGTGGCTGGGGCGCTCGCCGGTGTCGCCGGTTTCAGCTTGGAGGTGACTCAACCACTGGGCCCAGCCTTGCTCGCCTCGGGTTTGGCGTTGATTTTTGATGCTGCGCTGGCGGCGGCTCAAAATCCCCGCACTCTCCTCTTGGTAGCAGCGTGTACAGGTGTCGGTGGGTTGGCCATCGAGCATCTGGCGGCGAAAGTTGCGATACTCTGGACCATTCCAGATTTGCGCAAATGTCTGACCCGCGAACTTGAGCGTCTGGCCGGTTGGGGGCTTAAGGGGATGCAAAGCGCGGCAACAGACTTGAACACTGCCATCGTTTGAAGAGGCCAGGGTCGTCCATGGCGCGGGACAAAATGTCTTGGGTGCCGAGTTTTCCATGTACCTCTAGCCTATCAATGAGGTCAATTTCCGGTCAATGATCCCACCAGGCTCCAAAAATTTACTATTGGAGGCCAGGGGGACGAAACAGATTGAACTTTCGGACCAAATTTGGTGAATAAAGCCTCATGTCCACTCAGCCCAAAACTACCGCCTATCGAGCCTTGGTCTTGAGTACCCTGGCCTTCACCGCTTCCTTTGCCGCCTGGATGCTGAATGGCGTCTTGGCGAGCTATTTGGCGGCCAATGAGATTTTTGCGTGGAGTCCCAGCGACATCGGTTGGCTTATGGCGCTGCCCGTGCTGGTCGGCTCCGCCTTGCGTTTTCCAGCTTGGAAAGCGGCGGAAAGATGGGGCAGTAAGCCGATTTTAGGTGGCCTTATGATTGCCAGCAGCGTGCCGATGTTCTTTCTCAGCCGCGCCGATGGCTTTTGGAGTTTTGCACTTTGTAGCTTAGGGTTTGGCTTAGTGGGGGGCGTTTTTTCCGTCGGGTTGTCCTATGTCGCGAGCTGGTTTTCGGTCGACGATCAAAAGTTCGCCGTGGGGGTGTTTGGCATTGGCAATGCCGGAGCGGCGCTGACTCCTTTGGCGGGACCCAGTTTGCTGAATTACCTCACTCACGGTCAAACTCAGCTTGAGGGCTGGCGACACCTGCCCTTGGGTGTCGCGGGACTTCTCTTGGGCTTGGGGATATTGTTTTTGCTGTTTGCGCCCCACCTGACCCCGATTCCCTCGAGCCAGAAAAATCAGCCAACGTCTTCCTACCTTCGCGATCTCCGGGTGTGGCGTTTAGGCCTTTATTATGTGTTGGTGTTCGGTGGCTTTGTCGCGACCTCTCAGTGGTTGGTTTATTATTTTGAGAGTGTCTATTGGGTCACGGTGGTTCAGGCGGGTCTGCTCACGGCCGCAATTTGCTTGCCGTCAGGACTGATTCGCGCCGTCGGTGGTTGGATGTCCAATCGTTGGGGATCGCGGGTCATCATGTACGGGGTTTTGGTGTTTTCGAGCGTCATTAGCTTGCTTTTGACCTTTCCGCGAATGGAAATGCACCTTCCTGCGCAAGGGGTTACCGCTCGAGCGGCGGGGGTGGTTGAACAAGTAAGCTCCCACGAGATCGTGGTGAGTGGGCAGACCTACAGCTTGGCTCCCAAATTAGAAACCCGCTTACTTCGTGACCAAGGAAATTTGATTTTACCAAGCAAAGAGAATTGGCATGAACCGATGGTCAGTGTGGGAACTCAAGTGGTGCCCAAGCAATTGTTGGCCGCTGGCACGACTCGAGTGTTCTTTCAAGCCAACCTTTGGGTGTTTGCTTTGTTGGTGTTTGCTTTGGGACTGGTGTGGGGGATCGGACGGGCAGCGGTGTACCGGCATATTCCCGATTACTTTCCCCAACAGGTGGGTGAGGTCGGGGCGGTGGTCGCCACCATCGGTGGAATTGGTGGATTTTTATTTTTGCTCGTCTTTGGTTATGCCTTTGAACTGACGGGGATCTGGACGAGCTCCTGGGCCATCGTGTTCCTCCTTTCTGCTACGAGCTTACTGCTGATGCATTGGGTGATCGAGCGAATGACCAAGCGGCCCCTTGGATTTGAAACCAAGTACGCCGATTCAAGCCGAGTGCTTCCGGGAGATCGGTTGGCTCCTCTTTTTGAGTTTAACGAGCGATTTCGCATTGGCGTTCAGGACATGGACGATCAACACCGTCGCTTGTTGGAATTGGTAAGTAAGCTCGATGAAGTCATTCAACGCAATCGCGATCCTCGCGAATTTCGCACGGTGATTGTTGATCTGGAACAGTACATTCAGATTCATTTTGCGGCCGAAGAAATTTATATGGAGAGGATTGGTTTTCCGAAAATTTTGCAGCACAAAAAATCCCATGGCGACTTTACTCGGGAAGTCGGAAACTTTCGCCGCCGGGTGGGGGGAGGCGAAACGCGCGCCATGGACGAGCTGTTGGATTATCTCAAGTCCTGGGTTATTGGCCACATCATGGTGATGGATAAAGAGTACGCGGCCTTTAGTGGTACCAATCAATCAACCACCACATCGACCATCAACTGATAAAGCCGGGGATTGATCGTGACCCCGATTTCCTTTGCCAGTTTGCGATTGACGACGAGGTAGGTGCCAATCGGCCCCTCTTCGAGGCCGGGCCAGTCCCCACTGTCGAGACTATTGAGGAGGAGTGCGGCGGCCTGGTGACCGAGAGTTTCGTAATTGAGGCTCAGGGAGGCAAATCCGCCGGCGCGAACAAAAGCTTCGCTGAACACCACCAAGGGAATCTTGGCAACTTGGGAGGCCTTGATAATCCGCTTAAGGTCGATCATCGACATCAGCACCGGATCGGGCGGTAACCAAACCACGACGTCCGGCTTACCCTTTAAGCTCTCCAAATGTTTTTCGATCTCGGCCGTACCACTCACGGGCTTAAACTCCAGCCCGGGGATGGATTTTTGCGAGTTGCGAGCGGACACGAACGCGTAGAACGAGCGCCAGCCGGGGACAAGGAGTTTCAGCTGCTGCAAGAGGGCTTGGGGGGCAACTTCGAGTGAGATTCCGCGCCCCTTGTGCCCGTGATTGGCACCTGAATTTGCACCTGATTGAAGGACAAAGGTGTAAAGGCACGGGATGTCCTTGTTGGTCGTTGCAAAGCACGTCTTGAGGGCGAGCGAACCGAGCGCAAACACCGCCGCGGGCGGGTTTTTATCCAAGGTTTCAATCACTTTTTGGGCGGGTTGAGTTTTTTCGGCGATGAGGATTTCTTCAATGGTGTGATCCTTGAGGTCGGCCTTAAAAGCGGCAATTGTCTCGCTGTAAATCTTGAGCTCCTCACTCTTTAGAATCACCACACGATGGCCCCAGGCGGGCCAAGCGCAAAGGCCACAAACAAAGAGTGAAATTATCCAGCGGCCAGCTATTGCCAAGAGTCACATCCCATTAACTTTAGCAGCTCCCGTCCTGCGGGGTCCTTATCCATGTCACGAAAGGCGGCTAGGAGCAGTTCCAAGTCCTTCGAGTTAAACATATTTTCTTTAATAAATAAACTCGGATAACTCACTTTTTTTGAGTTTTTATGAATTGCCAGTTGTTCTTTAAAATCCGGATGAGTCTCAATCAGCAGCGCAAACACGTAGTCGCTGATCACGGCCCAATCGACTTGCTTATTAACCAAGGCCATCAAGCCATCTAAATCCTTTTTGGTTTGAATCATGCGACTGGAACTTAGAATGGTGAGCGTGTCTTGGGGAAAATAGTCTCGCAAAAATTCGAATCCGTAGCTCGAAGCCATCAGCGGTTGGTTGCCTGGCTTTGCTCCCTTGTGGGCCAAAAGTAGCAAACTGTAATCGCGGGTTTGGTGGCAAACGAGGTTGAGTTTAGGGGTGTAGCCCTTGTCCAATTGTCGTTGCTTAAGCAGCTGACCCGAGGTGATGATGACCGCGGGCCGACGAGCCTTCACAAATTCAACCAAGGACTCAATTTGATCAATGGGTTGGGAGGAAGGCGCAGCGAGCCCGGACTTCTTTAAGCGCTCAGTGAGATAGGTGTCGAGCCTGGTCTTAAGTTGCAAGGGACTGCGGGTAAAGCCAGGATCGAGAAATACCACCCTCAGGGGATCGCGGTCGGCGGCCAGAGTCCAACTCCAGCAGGCGAAAAAAACCAGAATTGTCGTGTTGAAAAGTCTCATCCCGATTCGACCTAGGTGAAATAAAAACGGCCCACCTGATCGTCTCAGAACAGGTCATGGATGTCTAAGAAAATTAACTTTAGGGGATCTAGGAAGATGTCGAAAAATTAAGTACTTGCCGGAGTTTTGCAGAACGGGAGAAAGCCATCAATAAGGGCCGATTTGAGTCCAAGATATTGTTTATGGTCTTTGCGCTGGCGGTCACTGGACTGTTAGTGGGTGGTCTGTCCGCTGGTTGGTACATCAACTCGCTCTTTGCCAAAATTTCTGATACCCAAGCCGCCTCCCATTTTGATCGTTTGCGCAGCAAAACCCAGACCTACGGTAACGGCATTAAGAGCGCATTTTTTCTTTACCTTTCGTCGTTTGACTACTCGATGTTGCAAACTTTGTTGTCTGATACCGTTCGCGCCGATGGTGAAATTCAAAGTATCACGATCTTTCGCCAAGACGACGGGTTGGTGATTGCGAGTAATGACGGCAGCCAACTTCTCCACAAGTTAGAAGATCGCCGTCTGTCTTCGGAATTTCAGCGGGTTAGGGTGGCAGGAGAGCGCGAGGTTTTTCGCACCGACTATGTTCTAGATTATGAAAGCACTCCGTATGTGCTGCGAATTGAGTATCGAGTTGAATCTTATGATAAAGCCCTGGCGGTATTGACCGCCGAGCGGCAGCGCCAGAGTCAAGAATTCGCTCTCGCGGGTGCCGCCTTGTTGTTTTTGCTGGTGGTGGCGTCCTTTGGCGTAGCTCGCTGGATCGGTCAACTGGTGAGTCTGCCCTTAAAGAATCTCAATCAGTCGGCCCAAGAGATTGCGGCCGGTGATTTGAGTCGGCCAGTGACGGCTTTGACTAAGGACGAAATCGGCGAGTTGGCTGAGTCGCTTGAACTCATGCGAAAAAATATTCTGGTAAAGATCGTAGAAATTGAAAACGCCAATGCGACACTCGAGACCAAAGTTGAAGAACGAACGAAAGAGTTGAAAAAGGCGCAGGTGGCGCTCGTTCAATCGGGAAAAATGGCGGCTCTTGGTATCATGAGCGCGGGGATTGCCCATGAGATTAATAATCCGCTGGCCATTGTGACCATGTATCTTGAAACTTTGAGTCGCTCTTTGCGCAAGTTGGGTCTGGCCGATGATCAGATCAAAAAATTTGAAGAAAGCTCGGCCAGAGTTTTTAAGGCGGTCGAGCGCATCAGTCAGATTATTAATCACGTCAAAGTATTTGCCCGACAGAGCCAAGACAATCAGCGGGTGGACGTCAAAGTGGCTGACTTGTTGAGTGATGTAAAGTTTTTCTCTGAACCGATTGCGCGCAATCACCAAGTCCAGATTGATTACCAGGGCACTGGCGACCACTTGATGGTCCGTTGTGTGAAGGGTGACTTGGTCTCGGTCCTGCAAAACTTGGTGCAAAATGCCATTGATGCCTTCGAAGGTCGTCGAGAGCCGGATGCCGGGCGGAGGGTGACGGTGAAGGTGGGCTCCAGCCACAAGATGGTGCGTATTGAAGTCGAAGACAACGCGGGAGGGATTCCGCTGGAAATCCAGCAGCGAATTTTCGATCCATTTTTTACCACCAAAGACATCGGCAAGGGAACCGGGCTCGGCCTCAGCCTGTGTTACTCGATTATTCAAAACTACGGTGGCAAAATTGACTTTGACACGGAAGTTGGGCGCGGGACGCGATTTTTAGTGCAAATTCCCTTACTGGCCCAAGCAAGTGTCGACGCGACAGCTGAACCCCAAAAGTTGGTAAGCTAAAATGGGCAAGCGAGTGCTTTTGATCGACGATGAAAAGGATATCGTGGAACTTCTCCAGATGACTTTGGAGGAAGAGGGTTACATTGTTTGCGTTGCTGGCAATGGGCCTGAAGCTGTGGCCATGATGAAAAAAGCCCCCTTCGATTTTATTGTTTGCGACGTCAACATGCCGGGTGGAATGAGTGGAATTCACGTTTACGAATGGAAGAAGTCAGCCAATATCGGTGGAACATTTTTGTTTCTCACGGGCCACGCCAAAGGCAGCGAAGAATTGGTGGCAATCGAAAACTCCGGCGTGCCGATTTTGACCAAGCCTCATTTTTTGGGCGATCTCCTGTCGCATTTAGAGGCCGCCTGAAGTTTTGAGCCGCTTGATTTTTTGAGCCGCTTGATCTCTTGAGCCGCATCAACTCCTTACACGCTTAAAAACCAGAGCGGTATTCAAACCCGAGGAGTAAGCACTGGGTGCTGGGTGCTGGGCACTGGGGGCTGGGCACTGGGTGCTGGGGGCTGGGTGCTGGGGGCTGGGGGCTGGGCACTGGGGGCTGGGGGCTGGGCACTGGGGGCTGGGCGCTTAGGAATACGCCCGTTCCAACCAAAATTGGGCGGGGGTTACGGCAACTCGGTATAAGGCCACTCCTGTCGCGTCGCGCGCTGCTCCAATCCATGTAAAAACATATACTTAATATGAAAATAAATTGACGGCTTATACGTCTATGACTATAGTGCCCTAATGAAAGCCAAACAAGCCAACCTTTTTGATTACTTTGATACTCGTCAGACCCGTAAGCGTTATGGACGCACCCAACACGGCGGGGTCGAAACCAAAGGGCACCGAAAATTGGAGAGGCCGCTTTCGACCACTCGCCCGATTCATTTGGTTTTGAAGTCTCATAAGGCTACAGGCAGGCTGAGTTTTCTCACGCATAAGAACAAACCCGTCGTGGAAACGATCATCAGAGAGAAAGCCAAAAAATTTGGCGTGCGAATCTCGCAGTTTGCCAACGTTGGCAATCACCTTCATCTGAAAATTCGCATTGCCTCTCGGCCGCTGTTTCAAGCTTTTTTGGTGTCGGTCACCACTTTGATCGCCCGAACTCTCACGGGTGCCCGGCGGGGTAAAAAGTTTGGCAAGTTTTGGCAGGGCCAAGCCTTTACCCGCGTTTTGGTGTCACGACGGGAGGAACTCAATTTGTTTGGCTACATCAAAGCCAATCAAATCGAAGGGCAGGAGTCGAAGGTGGCACGAGAAATCTATCTAGAAAGATTCCACCGCTGGGTGTACCGGGCACGCGTGAGGGGTAAGAGGCTTGAGAACTTCGCTATCAAGTTCGAGGTTCAAGAAATTCAACTTCAAGTCTGAGCGACAGAGGCGGCAGCTCTGAGCGACTGAAGTCGTGCAGGCCTGAGTCCTAATCGTAAAGTCGAACGGCCGAACCCGCAGGGCTGAGGGGCGAGCTCGGCCAAGAAAACAAACTCACGGTGGCCCAAGCCGCGCGCGCTCTAGACGAGATGGCGGCGGAAATAGGGTCGCCAAAGAACCAGCCGCGCCCAGTTATCAGCTGCGCCCAAAAACCAGCCGCGCCCAGTAATCAGCTGCGCCCCAAAAATCAGCCGCGCCCAGTAATCAGCCGCGCCCAAAAATCAGCCGGTGGCTGAGTGCTTAGTTGAGGGTTCCCAGGAGTTTCACAAAGACGGAAGCGCCGGGACCGGCGGGGATGTCGTCGATCTTTTGGCGAATGTATTCGGGATAAGCGTAGTCTTCCCCGGCCAAATTCTTACCAATGACTGACAAGGACCACTGCTCGGCAATTTGATAATTGACCGTGAGATTAAGCACTCCAAATGAAGCGGTATTGCCGCGCTCATCAACCCACAGTGCGGTTGGCGTAATTTGCAGGCGCTCAGACGCTCGCCAAACCAAGCCCACTGACCCCGCGTGCTTGGCTACATACTTGAGACCATTGTCATTAAGGGCGTCTTGACCTTCGTTGAATCTGTAACTCAAAAAACCAGAAGATTTATTTTCAAACTGATGTTCGAAGGCATACTCGAGTCCATAGATGTGTTGGTGAGCGTCGTTGGTGTAGCGACCTTCGCTGCCGCTGCCAGTTGGAGTTCGCGTAATCACGTCGTTGGCATCAAGGTAAAAGGCGTTGACCGTATGTTTTTGGCGATCATCGACGACCTTTTCGATGGCAACGTCAAGGTTGTCGACGTTTTCGCGTTTGAGATCTTTGTCACCAAAGAGAACGGTCGGAGTATTGACTCGCTTTTCAAAAAAGTCGGGGTTGCGAAAGGCTTCGGCCAACAAAGCCTTAAATGTGGTCGTCTCGTTGATGGCCCAAACATAGCCCAGGCGAGGAGCAAAGACGCTACCCGTATCGCTGTTGGAATTAAATCGTCCGCCAAAGGTCCACTGGTGAGCGGTTTGGTGATTCCACAGCACTTGGAAAAATAGGGAGGTGTCATTGCTGTGATAAGACTGGGTGTAGGCACTCAATGAAGTGTGAGCACCAGTCGCTGCCTCGGTAAACCAGTAGGGGTCAGTGTACGAATACTCATAAGTCACTCCGCCGAGCAGTCCGAGGTTGTCGTGAAATTGGTGAGACAGAGAGAAATCGGCCGCCGCTTGATACCCGCGAGGGTTCATGAAAACTCCCACGGGAAGCGCCGGACTTTGGCGTTCGAGTTCGTCGTAGCGCAAGCGCGAAGTCAGCTGAGTTTGCTCCGACAGTGCTTTGGTGTATTTGAGGTCACCCCAAAAACCCGCAAACTCGGTGGGACCACCATAGTTGTGGTTGGGAACGATCCCAAATTTTTCTTTTTGCTGGCGAAACCCAGCGGCAGAAAAGGTCCACGGCCCGCGTTGGTGTTCAACAAAGGCGTTGTAGATATCATTCTCGTAATCTTTGGTTTTGGTGACGCTGGCTTCGTCGGTCGCGGTCCACGGGAAACCTTGGTTGTCTTGCCCGGAGGCGGCCGCGACAGTTTGGGAGCTTGGCGAATGGTGACTCCAAAACAAATCGCCGCCGACTGTTTGATAGGAGCCCGCCAGCAGGCCCACTTCGGTTGAGTGACCGTCAGTGGAGGTGCCACGGCGAGTGATGATATTAATCACTCCGGCCAAGGCGTTGGTGCCGTATAGGGCTGAGCCCGGTCCGCGGATCACTTCGACTCGGTCAATGACATTGAGGGGTATCATTTCAAGGTGAAAGCTGCCGTTGACCACCTCGCGCACCGGATGGCCGTTCACCAGCATAAGAACTTTGTTGTTGTAGTGCGATTGCAAGAGCCCGCGAAAGTTAATGGCGGTGTAGCCAAAGAAGGTTTCGGCGGGAATTACACCTGGAGCCAGCGCGAGAGCGTCCGCCAATGAGGTCACGCCCCAACTGTTTAAGTCCTGAGCCGTGATCACTGAAATCACCGACGGAGCGAGTGAAGCCCGCTGAGCTGTGCTGGTCGAGGTCGTCACAACCGGATCAACACTTTCGGTTTTAAAAAGTTCCATCTCCGCGTCGAGTCGGCCGCTGTCTTCAGCTCGGGCGGAGGGCGCCAACCAAGTAAACAAAAGTAGATAAACAAAGAAGAATCGGAGAGTTAAACCTATCACTGGTAACCTCAAGAATTTACAAATAGTCTCGACTCCTTCCCCTTAGGGGTCATGTTAAAACCGCATTAATGCTTCACGACAATGGCCTCGGAAGGGATGGCGGGAGGAGGAGCGGGCCTTGGTCGAGTGGTCCAGTCGAGACTCAGGTTTGTTAGGCCGAACGCCGATTCGACAAGTGGGTGCGACTAACCACCTGAAGTGGGAATCTACCCCAAGAGGTCGAGGTTGAGATGAGCGGCGAAAAGCCCGCGACAGGGATTAGGACGGGTTCGGAACTTTCGGGGATTCGGCGGCGCCGAGTTCCTCGCCGGACTTTCCTGGCCCGGGTGGGACTGCTCATTGGCGGCGAGTACCAGTTGGGGCGATGCTTTGAAATCGGGGAAGGCGGCATGCTGCTCGCTTGTGTGGGCTCACTTGAAGTGGGGCGACGAGTTGTGGTTACTTTTCGAATTCCCGGATCGGGTCACACGGTGGTGCGAGGAGAAGTTCGCTACATTCAACCCGGAACGGGTCGCATTGGGATTGAATTCTTAAACTTGGATTTCAATATGAAGCGCGCGATCCGCACCTTTGTGGCATCAAAAACTGATGCCGATGGCGCGGAATCTGCGGCTTAATCTGAATTACTTGCTCGTTACCAGCTGGTGAACGTGCTTGGAGAGAGCACTCACTTTGCGCGATACCGTCTTAGCCTTAAGAACGCCCTTTTGCGCAGCCTTTGCAGCCTTAGAACTGAACTCAACCAGAAGCTCTTGAGCGGCTTTAGCATCTTTAGTGTTTAAAGCTTTGCGCAGGCTCTTTTCAAAAGTGCGAATCGCTGACTTCGTACGCGTGTTAACAGCAGTGCGACGCTTGGTTTGACGGGCACGTTTTGCTGCCGACTTATGGTTTGCCAACTGAGGACCTCCAATGATTAACTTAACGTATTGGAATGACTAAAGGACCGGAGATACCATAAGGCCGGTCAGAGCGCAAGCCTTAGGCAGTAATCCGAGGAACCACCGGGTGGGTCGTGCAGACAGGAAAACCTGAGCAAAAACAGTCTGTTGCGATGTCGGCGATGGCCATGTCGGCAGGGACTCTCGCCAGCCGAATTCTTGGAGTGGTTCGTGATATGGTGTTGGCGGCCTACTTCTCGCGAACAGTTACCGATGCTTTTGTGGTCGCCTTTCGACTGCCGAACACCTTTCGGCGATTGCTGGGTGAGGGGTCGCTGTCGGTCAGTTTTATCCCCATATACATCGAAAACCGCACCGTACAAGCTGGGGAATCTCCTGAAATCGCCGACCAACGAGCACGCGCTTTGGCGGATGGAATGCTGACTCTTCTGGTTATCGTCTCTGGTCTCATTTGTGCGATGGGGGTCATTTTCATGCGACCCCTGATGGCGTTTTTGGTGGGCGGAGAAGGTTTTCTCGCTGTCGAGGGCAAGCTGGAGCTGACGATTTACCTCTCGCAAATCATGTTCAGTTATTTATTCTTGGTTACGCTTTATGCCTATTACATGGCGATCGCCAATGCCTGGAAGAAGTTCTTAATCCCTGCCATGGCTCCCGCTTGTTTTAATTTGGTCTTTGTTTTGTTTGCCCTCATTCCCGATGAAGCCTTGGGGTTTCGGCCTGGAGAATACTTGGCCTGGGGCGTGTTAGTCGGGGGAGTCGCGCAGATGTACATCATTGCCCATCAACTCAAGGGCATGAAGCTCTTGCCGCGATTGCGTTGGCGGCCGTGGGCGGTGCCGGGGGCGAAGCGAGTTTTGATTAATATGCTTCCAGGAATTGCCGGCCTTGGGGTCCTGCAAATCATGAGTTTAGTTAACGTCAGCTTGGCCAGTGATCTCCCGGAGGGGTCTCACTCGTATATTTATTGGGGCGATCGGCTGTTGGAATTTCCTCAGGCCTTGATTGCCGTGAGTATCGGAGCGGCTTTGCTCCCTTCGCTCTCTCAACTCAATGCGGAAAATAAATTGGACGAGATGCTGAAGCTCGCGCGCGAGCACCTGCAGCTCTTAATGTTCTTGTCACTGCCGAGTGCGCTCGGCTTGTTTTTAATTGCCCAAACTTTGGCTGAAGCCCTTTTTATGCGCGGTCAGTTTGTGCGCGCCGATGCCGAGATGACCGCGCATGTAATTCAGATTTACTCGCTTTTGTTGTTGGCCTCGGGTTTTAGTCGGGTGCTAGTGCCGAGCTTTTATGCCCGCAAAAATACCTGGCTGCCTGCCACGGTCTCAGGGGTTACGCTGGTATTTCACGTGGTGGTGGCGATGGGGTTGACTCGTCAATTTGGTTTGTTGGGGCTGATCAGTGCCACCACCTTGTCGGGTTTTTTCAACGTGATCCTGCTCTCGGCGTGCTACCGCTGGATCATTGGATCTTTTGGGGTGGGCGAAATGATTCGAGTGGGCCTTAAGTGGCTCCCCGGATTGATCGTGATGGCGGTGTGGGTTTGGGTGACGCAGTTTTTCTTGCTTCAGCTTTGGCCCGAAGGGCGAGCGCTCACTCGTGTGGTGATTTTAGTCGTTGCGGTCGGGCCGGCGATTGTTCTCTACCTCGCCGTGTGTGCCGCGATGAAGGTCAAGCAAGCCGAGCAAGTCGTGCGCACTCTTCGGCGAAAGCTACAGCGCAAGAAGGCCAGCTCCTAGCGCCGACTTGAGCTTCGCGCGGGTTTGAGCCTCGCGCGGGTTTGCGGCTCACGCGGGTTTGCGGCTCACGCGGGTTTGCGGCTCACGCGGGTTTGCGGCTCACGCGGGTTTGCGGCTCACGCGGGTTTGCGGCTCACGCGGGTTTGCGGCTCACGAATTTTGACCGGCTCCCCCCTGTGTTTTGTTGCTGCTGCATTGGCTGCAAACGATCGCTGCGTCCACTACGCGCTCTCGCGCCGACCCACATCGCGCCACCAGAATTACATCGAACTGCTTGGGCAAGGGCGGTTTGTGTCTCGCGCCGGTACGGTTGCGCGTCGGTTCGGTTGCGTGTCGGTTCGGTTGCGTGTCGGTTCGGTTGCGTGTCGCCGCGGTCTCAGTCGCTCGCTGCTTTAGCCCTTAGCCACTCCATCTTCGAGTTGCTTTAGATCTGTGTTGCCTTAGCTCTGCGTTGGCTGGGGGCTGCGTTGCTCTAGCACTACGTGCCCCTGCAGTGGGGCGTCTGAGTCTTGCGTCGTCCCAAAATCTTGTAAAAACATATACGTAATATGAAAATAAGTTGACGATTTTTACTTCTATTATTATAGTGCCCAAATGCGAACTAAACAAGCCGACCTTTTTGATTACTTTGATACTCGTCAGACCCGTAAGCGTTATGGACGCACCCAACACGGTGGGGTCGAAACCAAGGGGCACCGAAAATTGGAGAGGCCGCTTTCGACCTCTCGCCCGATTCATTTGGTTTTGAAGTCACATAAGGCAACAGGCAGGTTGAGCTTTCTCACGCACAAAAATAAACCTGTGGTGGAAGGGATTATAAGAGAAAAAGCGAGAAAATTTGGTGTGCGCATTTGCCAGTTTGCCAACGTTGGCAATCACCTTCATCTGAAAATTCGCATTGCCTCTCGGCCGCTGTTTCAAGCCTTTTTGGTATCGGTTACCACTTTAATCGCCCGCACCCTCACGGGAGCCAGGCGCGGTAAAAAGTTTGGCAAGTTTTGGCAGGGCCAGGCCTTTACTCGGCTGTTGGTGTCGCGACGGGAGGAACTCAACCTGTTTGGCTACATCAAAGCCAATCAAATCGAAGGGCAGGAGTCGAAGGCGGCAAGAGAGTTATACTTGGAGAAATTTCACCGCTGGGTGTACCGCGAGCGTTTACGCGGAAAAGATCTTGAAAATTTCAACGGCAGTATTGAGTTACAAGACTTTCAACAGCAAGTTTGATGCTCAGAAAGCGCAGGTTTGAAGAATTGAGGCCAGAGGCCAGGAACAGGCCGACGATTGAGGCCAGAGGCCAGGAGCTGGCCGATGTCAAAAGTCAGGAGCAGGCCGATGTTAAAGGCCAGGATCAAGCTTGCAGGCTACTTGGTGATCAGCGCGAGTTTGGCTTGTTGCCAATAGTTTTCCAGTTCCGCCGAGGTGAGTTGGGCAAAATCCTTACCGTCGCGATGGCAAAACTGCTGCATCTTCACAAAGCGCTCTTCAAATCTAAGATTGGTCACGCGCAAGGCTTGCTCCCCGTCGATGTTGAGGTGTCGCCCGAGTTGGGCCACACTAAACAAAAGATCGCCAATCTCGTGTTCCAAGGCCTGTTGGTCACGCGCCTGCAGGGCGACCTTGACCTCTTCGAGTTCTTCCTCAACCTTCTTCAAAACCTCTTCGGGGGTTTGCCAATCAAAGTGCCACTTCTTGGTTTTCTCTCCCACTTTTTGGGCGCTGATTAAGGCTGGTAGCGCGGGGGGGAGGTCGAAGCGCACCCAAGGATCCCGCTGCGCTTTTTCCTGGGCCTTGATCTTAGCCCAATTGTCGAGCACTTCGGCACTGTCAGCGACCTGGACGTTGGCAAACACGTGCGGGTGGCGGCGGACCATTTTGCGGCCGATCCCTTCAATGACGTCGTAGATATCAAACTGGCCGTTTTGACGGGCCATTTCCGCATGAATTACGACCTGAAGAAGCAAGTCGCCCAGCTCTTCTTTCATTTCAGCCAGGTTGCCCCGGTCAATGGCCACGGCCAGTTCGTGGGCCTCTTCAATGGCAAAGCGGGTCAAAGTCTGGTGCGTTTGCTCCTTGTCCCAGGGACAGCCCTCAGGCCCGCGCAGGAGCTCAACGATCTTGACGAGAGAGGCAAATTCGCGGAACTGGTCTGGTGCTTGGGGCATTTAAATTCCTTCTGTCGACAGTGCGGAAAAAGTGTCCTATCGTTTGGTCGCGTTTTGCCCAGTGAGGGGGAGGTTACTTCCTTTTTAGCCGCAAAATGCCGAAAAATATAGAGAGAATAACTAAGGAAATCGAAGGCATTGGTCAAGGATAAGCAAAAGAAAAACATTCATTCTCGCACCAAGTACATGGATCATTCCCGGCGCTTTTTGGAATGGGTCAATACGCTGGGTTTGGAGCAAACCGTTTTTGGTCGTTTGGTGCACTATCTCGATGCGCGCTTTCAAATTCGGCGCCTGTCGTTTTTGTTTTTGTTTACTCTACTGCTCAGTTTTTTGCTCTTTTGGGATATTGATTTTCCCTATTTTGTGCAAGTCGGCGATATTGCCACGACCGACATCAAGTCACCGATCAGCTTTCAGATTGTTGACGAAGTTGCCACCGAGACCAAGCGGCGCGAAGCTGAGCAGAGCGTGCCGCCCATTTATGATTTCGACCCGAACGCCTACGAAAATACCACTCACAACATCTACAAGTCTTGGCGGAAGATGCGCCAGCTGGTTAAGCAAACGGCCTGGCCAGAAGAAGACCATAAGCGCGCGGAAGCTGTTAGTGAGTTCATGGAGCAAAAGAAGGCCTTTGAAACTGAGCTGGGTTCTCCTGTCACGGATTTGATCTTTCGCTGGCTGATTGACAAACGCTTTAGCGCCAGTCTGGAGAATATTCTCATTGAAGCCTTTGCCAAGTGGTCTTCTTACAAAGTGTATGACGGTGCGACCAATTTGTTGCCCGAAGATGATGCTCCGCTGATTGTCCGCGTGATCGATCGACGAGGGGCCTTTGAAGAATACACGGCTGTGCGTGGCGAACTGAAATCACTTCGTGACCCACAGAATTTTAGTTTCGAGGGTGTCCCGGGCGAGGCCGGGCTGGGACAGCCGGATCGCAAGCGCCTTCAGACCCTGGCTCTGGAAATCCTAGCACCGAATCTCACTTTTAACCGGCAAGAGACCTCGGACCGGAAGGACAAAGCCCGGGCGTCGGTCTTACCGGTTCAGCTGTCGATTGCCAAAAATCAAGTGGTGGTGGCAGCGGGCGCGATCGTGCAACCCATTCACGTGACTTTGATGGAAGAGATCCGCAATCTCAAATCCGACCGTCGATCCGACTTTGTTTCGCTCGTCTCGGCCTTGCTCTTTTTGTCATTGATGTTGGTGTTCTTTTCTTACACCCGCCGCTTTACTTTAAATCGGGTGCGAGTGCAGGACAAAGAGTTGGCGGTGATGGGGTTGGTGACCGTAATCGTGGTCTTGATCACCAAGATTTTTCTTTTTATGACCGACGCCGCCTTTGTTGTGAAATATGGAAACTTAGTACCGAGCAGCGCCTTTTTGTACTCAGCCCCGATTGCCGCGGGACCGATGCTCGTGGGTTTACTGATCAGTTCAGGGGAGATTATTTGGTTGTTCACCGCCTTTTTGGCCATTGTCGGCGCGGTGATGGTTGACTTTAATTTTGGCTTCCTGCTGGTCTCAATGATTGGTGGGATTGCAGCGGCTCGAGGCGTCTACTCTTGCAAAAAGCGCAACGATATTTATTGGGCGGGAGTGCGCACGGGTTTAGTGAACTCTCTGGTGATTGCCTTAGTTCTGGTGATGCAGGGAATGGGCAACACCGAGCTCCTCAATCAGTTGATTTGGGCGGTACCGGCAGGGTTTATGGGCGGGATCATTTCCTCGATGATTGCCATGATGTTGGTGCCGTTGTTGGAAAGTGCCTTTAACTTTGTGACGGACGTAAAGCTCCTCGAGTTGAGCAACCTCAATCATCCCCTGATGCAAGAGATGATTGTGAAAGCCCCCGGCACTTACCATCACTCGCTGGTGGTGGGAAGCATGGTGGAAGCTGCAGCAAGTGAAATTGGAGCCAATGCCTTGTTGGCTAAAGTGATGGCCTTTTATCACGACATCGGCAAAACTTCTCATGCGCAGTATTTTATTGAAAACCAGAAGCCGGGCAATAACCCCCACGATCACATTTCGCCTTACATGTCGAAGACCATTTTGATTGCCCACATTAAGGACGGGGCGGAAATGGGCATGCGGCATCAACTGGGAAAGCCGATCATCGACGGGGTTTTGCAACATCATGGCACCACGCTCATCTCCTACTTTTACAACAAGGCCCTCGATGAGGCCGATCAAGATGTCGATCAGGTTCTGGAAGATGACTTTCGCTATCCCGGTCCCAAGCCGCAGTTTCGCGAGGCCGCCCTGGTCATGCTGGCCGACAGCATCGAGGCCGCCGCGCGCTCGTTGGATGAGCCGACCACGGCTCGTTTGCAAAATATCGTGAAGAACATCATTCAAGCGAAGTTCCTTGATGGCCAATTGAACGAGTGCAATCTCACCTTGGCAGATCTTTCGGTCATTGAGTCGTCCTTCTGCCGAATTCTGTTGGGCATTTACCACCAACGCATTGATTATCCGAACCTCAATATGAGTCAGTCAAATCCCTTTAAACTGCGTGACTCCAAACCGCGCGGAGAAAAGAAGGGAATGAGCGGGGCATGAACGTCCTCGTGCTCAATCACCAAGGTCGTCCGATCTTGCGGCGTTTTACCGAAGATTGTCTCCAGTGGTTTGCGGCGGCTCTCCGTCGCCGTGGACACCGAGGACCTTGGAACCAACAGCAGCTGGTGGTGGTGTTTCTCGACAAGAGCCAGGCCCGGGTCCTGAATCGGCAATACCGCAAAAAAGACTATGCCACGGACGTCCTGAGCTTCTCGGGAATCGAACCCGAAAGTTTGGGTGAGCTCGTCTTGTCGATGGAAGTGATTCGTCAACAGGCGCGGGAGCATCGGTTGACGGTCCGAGAGGAGCTTTCCTATTTGTTGTTGCACGGCCTGCTTCACCTGTTGGGTTATGAACACGAAAGCTCTCCCACTCAGGCACGGCGGATGTTTCAGCTTCAGGATGCGCTTTGGAATCTGTATTGGCGGGGCCGCTAAAACTCTCCCACTCCGCCACCTCGGGTTGAGTGGGCCCTTCACGACAAATAATTATCTTGGTCCATTGGTTGCCTGGCCCTCCGGTCTTTGCTAACCTGTCGATTGTTGCCCAAGCTGTTCAAGGAGAAGGCCATGTCCATCGAGACTCATTTGACCGAAGTTAAATCCCTGTTGAAGGAATTGCGGGGCAAAACCCTTGATCTTCGGGGGTATCTTTGACATTCAAGGAAAAAAGAAACGCTTAGAAGAGCTCGAACAGCAAATTCAAAACCCTGAAATTTGGAACAAGCACGGCGAGATGCAGAAAATCAATAAGGAGAAAGTCCTTCTTGAGAAGTCGGTGCTCGATTGGGAAGGCCTCCATCAAAAGGTCGAAGACAATGAAGTTCTCCTGGAGATGGCGGTCGAGGAAAAAGATGAGACTTCCTTTGAAGAAGTGCGGCGAGAGCTCAGTTCTATGCACGCTGTCATTAAGGATCTGGAGCTCAAGACGCTGCTCAGTGGAGAGAGCGATCCCAACAGTTCCTATCTCTCAATTAATTCGGGAGCCGGTGGTACTGAGGCCTGTGACTGGGCCCAGATGCTTTACCGAATGTACACCCGCTATGCCGAAAAGCACGGCTATCGGGTTGAGATTCTTGAAATGACCGAGGGTGAGGGCGCCGGAATTAAGTCGGTTACCATGTTAATTGAAGGCCCCTATGCCTATGGTCACCTCAAGGCGGAGTCGGGAGTTCATCGTCTCGTGAGGATTAGCCCCTTTGATTCGAATGCTCGACGCCATACGAGCTTTGCTTCGGTTTTTGCTTGGCCGGAAGTCGACGACGAAATTCAAATCGATATTAAGACTGAAGACCTTCGCATTGACACTTATCGGTCGGGCGGAGCGGGAGGCCAGCACGTCAATCGAACCGACTCGGCGGTGCGCATCACGCATTTGCCAACGAATGTCGTGGTTCAGTGTCAGAGCGAGCGGAGCCAGATTTCGAACCGGGAAAAGGCCTTCAAAATGTTGCGTGCCGCACTCTATGAACGAGAGATGGAGAAGCGTCGTCAGGAGAAGGAAGCGCTCGACGGGACCAAAGCGGAGAACGAATGGGGGAGCCAGATTCGCTCCTACGTTTTGCACCCTTACAAAATGGTTAAGGACCTGCGAACTGAAACCGAGTCGGGCACGCCAGATCGGGTCTTAGACGGCGACTTGGATGAGTTTATTGAATCCTACTTAAAGCAACAAGCAACAGGCGGCGTCTAGTGTACCAAGTTTGGTTGGTGTGGCGATTTTTGCGTTCGGGTCAGAGATTTCTGAATCTGACGACCTCACTGAGCATTTTTGGAATGGTGATTGGAGTGGCCTCGCTGGTCGTCGCCATGGCCGTCGTCAGTGGCTTTGAGACGACGCTCAAAAATTCGGTGATAGATTCCGTGGGACACATTCTCGTCATGAAGCGGGGCGCTCCCCTCGAAGACGACGCGCAGTTTTTGAGCACGGTGCGTGCTCACACGCCGGGTTTGCTAGCGGAGACGCCCTTTGTCTACTTAGAGGCGGTTTTGGCTCATAAGAAGAAGCTGTCGGGGGTGGTCGTCCAAGGCGTGGATCCCGCGACCTATGAGAAGGTGCTTCGCCTTAAACATCGCTTGCGTGAGGGCGAATTTGCCTTTGGTCCCCGCGAAGACGGAGTTCAAGGCGGTTTGGTGGGCAAGGGGCTGGCAGAAAAATTTGGCCTTAAAGTGGGTGATACTTTTAAAGCGGTCATGCCGGTGGCCAAGGAGTATGACAATTCGTCCTTTCGCCCGCGGCCGATGACTTTTTTTGTTCGCGGCGTACTCGACTTAGGCCGCTTTGATTGGAATGAACGGTTTATTCTCACTCACCTGGAGGCGGCCCAAGAGTTTGCCCAGATTGGCAAGCAAGTGATGGGATATCGTCTGCGGTTGGATCGTGACGATAAGGCCAAGGAAGTTGCCTTTAATTTGAGTCAACAGCTGGGCCATGCTTATTGGACTCGCGATTGGGAAGATGTGAATCGCAATTTGTTTGAGGCCGTTAAACTCGAAAAGGTTGTGATCTTTTTTGTGCTGTTGATTATGGTCCTGGCGGCTTGCTTTAATATTTCGAGCACGCTTTTTGTGAGTGTGCTGCGGCGATTTGGCGACATCAGTGTGCTCAAAACCCTGGGAGCTAATCGGCGGTTCGTCATTAAGCTCTTTACGGCCCAGGGACTGCTGATTGGTTTTATTGGGACCGTGTTGGGCGTGCTATTGGGTGTGGCTCTCTGTTTTGGTTTTTTGTATGCCGAACAACACTGGGGACTGCTGCCAGGGGAAGTTTACAAATTAGAGCGAATTGATGTCGAGTTTCGGTGGACGGATATCTCGGCCATTTTTGGTGCAGCTCTGCTCATTTGTTTTTTGGCGACACTAGCACCGGCCCGCCGCGGTTCTAAGTTGGCGCCGGTGGAAGGACTTCGTTATGAATGACGGAATGCCGATTCTCTCCGCTCGGGGAGTTTACAAGTCTTACCCGATGGGCAAGAACCGTTTGGAGATTCTCAAAGGGCTCGATTTGCAAATTCACCAAGGCGAAGCGGTGTGCATCGTTGGCGCCAGTGGGGCCGGAAAAAGCACGCTTCTGCACATCATGGGCACTTTGGATCGCCCCACTCTCGGTACGGTCCTCTATCGCGGTCGTGATTTGTTTCGCCAAAGCGATGAGCAGTTGGCGAAGTTTCGTAACGAAAAACTGGGTTTCGTCTTTCAGTTTCACCACCTGATGAGCGAGTTTACCGCCCTCGAAAATATCACGATGCCCGCTCGAATTGCCGGAATGAGCGCCCGCATGGCGCGCGAGCGGGGCGAGGAGTTACTGGCCGGGCTGGGCCTGATCGATCGTAAAGATCACTTCCCCTCGGAGATGAGCGGCGGTGAGCAACAGCGAGTGGCCATCGCCCGCGCTCTCCTCAACGAGCCCGAAGTCCTGCTGGCCGACGAGCCGACGGGTAACCTGGACACCAAAAATAGCGGAAAGATTCAGGATCTCTTTTTCGAGCTTAAGGACCGCATGGGCCTCACTTTGGTCGTGGTTTCCCATGACCAAGAATTTGCTAGACGGTTTCCGCGAATTTGTGTGATGAAGGACGGTCTTTGGGTTTAAAATGAACTCATGGATGCTCATCGCCTGGTGCGCTATTTCCTGATCTCAGTTTGTTGGTGGGGAGGACTCCCCGTCGCGCTGGGGGCCAGTAGCTACCAGCCCCAGAAAATCAAAATCACCTCAGAAAATCCGCGCAAGTTACAGGTGAAAATCTGGCAGAAGAAGGTCTTTCCTGAATTGATTGGCGGAGTGTGCGAATCGGGCGGATATTTTACGGAGTGCTTTCAGGTACCGGCTGAGAAGTGTCAAGCTGAGGCTCGTATGCAGATCGAAAGCTGCAAAGCCAAATTGCGAATGCCCCCGACGTTTAAGAGTGAAACTGAAGCCCTCGACTGGAGTCGGAAACTCGGTGAATGCCTGGGGGGGAAGCTCGAACATAAACTGAAACCTTGGCAACGCGATCAAGCCAAATGCAGTTCGGTTGAGGCCTGGCTATGAATTTGAAATTTCGTTGCCGACATTTGATAATTTTTTTGGCAGCCGTGGCTCCCGGCTGGGCACAGGCCAATCAAGGGCTGGCCCAGCGAGACAACTGGTGCACGTCTCCAGAAAACCAGACAGCCTACCGACGAATGGTAGCAGAATTGAACAAACAATTTGCTTGTCAGGCTCTTGAGCCTCGCGACTGCATGGTGCTGACGGGTGCTGTCGGGGTGGGAAGTTTGTATGGTGCCGCAAAGGCCGTCCAGGCCCATCAGGCCACCCATGCCCCGACGCCGGTCCCGACTTGTCAGGTGCGCCTACAGCGGCGAGAAGCTGAGCAGGGCTTTGTGCAGGTGTTTGTTGAAGCTCTCGACGCGCAAGTGCTCGTCGATTGGCTTCTTCCTTTAGCCGCGGCGAGCGGCCCGTGTGGGATTTCACCTGAAACTCATGGTCGTATGGAGCGGATGGCGCAAACCACCTCGGAATTTGCCCGAGGTGAGTTTGAGCGCTTCAACACTGCCCAGCGCGCCGTCGAGACCAACATCCGAACCCACCAAGCGACCATCGAGAGGGAATTGCAGGCCCTGCGGGCGCAAATGGGCGAAGCTCGCGTGAACAACCTGGGGCTGGGTCGAGTTCAAGAATTCTTGCGGAGTGACCAGCGCGCTTTGGCCGATGGTTGGAATGGATTTTTGCGTGATCGCGCCACGCGGTTGCGGGGAGAACTTTTAGCGGCCACTCAAGCCGGCGACGAGAATGCGGCCCGTTTGGCAGCGGTCGAGATCAGAGAGTTTATCGGCACCAATTTTTCCGAAGAAGTTCAGCGCTCGCTCCGTCCCATGACGGCGGCGCAAGAGGCCGCCAATTTTAATCGCGGATCGCGGGCGGTGATACAACAAGTCGATGCGCTGCTGGCCCAAGCTCCGGAACGCTACGGCCAGGCGGCCACGGAGTTTTCGCGGTTGTGTTCAACTGGCCAGATCAATTGCAGCGAGGCCCTCAAGACGGCGCTGCGGGAGCTTCCGTCCGAGTACACCAAACTCAGTGAGGCCAGCCGAGCGACTAACTTAGCACGAGTTCAACATCGGCTGCTTGGCGAGGCCGCCCAAGCTTTGCGAGCCCGGACTCCTATGACTGGCACCCAAGCTCGCGAAGTGATGTTGAGACTCACCGAAAACATGGATCGCCGGTTTATGATCTTTGGGGATTTTCAGGTAGCGGCGGGAGAGATGGGCAATACCACGGAGCAACTGGGTCGACTGGCCACCAGCACGGCGGGTACTCGGGCCGCGGCGATGCGCGCGGGGGCGACGGCAGAACAAGCGATCGCGCGATCAGGAATCATGCGTGGACTGGTGGGTATTGGCGGTCGCGCCCTTGGCGGGCTGGCTTTGATGGCGGGCACCGCTGGAGCGGCGTTGGCCTCGACACCAGTGACGGCCGCCATGATTGTCCTCACACCCACCAATACCAACGGAACCTGTAACGGTTCGGTTCCCACCTCAGTCTATGCGGACACCGATGAGTACTGCCGCACACAAGCGGTCTTTAGCGAGCGAACCATGGCCATGGTGTCGATGCCGGTTGAGCAGCAAATGGCTGAGATGCAGAGGTTTCCTGAAATGTGCGCGGTGGTTCGCGAGACATTCGACAGTGTCAAGCCCACCCGCTGGGAAGGCCAATGTGTCGCAGGAGCGGACGGCCGCCCCACCGGGGTGCGGGCCAAGGTGCGTGGCAACGAAGAGGTTTTTCAGGAAGCCACGTGGGGAGCTGATGGCCAGATGAGTTTTTTCCGAATGTACAGTCCAAGCGGGCAGGGCGGAATTGTGCGCGCCGGATTTGGTATGACGCTGGAAGCTGGGCGTCCCACTGAAATTCGTTTTCGCAACGAAGCGGCCGTCCGGGGGGCTCGGGATTTTCACCGAGCCCGCCTAGATTCCTTGAATTTTGCCGACGCTCAACTTTATGAACGCTATCGGCCGATTCCTGCGGGCACCGACCCCAATCAGGTGCAGGGAGTTCAGCGCGCCGCCTTTGAAGAAATCCAACTGGCCCAAGCTCAGTTTCAAGCGAACCGGATGCCTCTAACCGAAATGGCAGCGTGTTGTCAGGGGAATCATCTGGCCGAACGCTGTCAGCTCTACGGAATGGCACCGGCCTCAACGGCCGCTCCAGGAGCAACTTCCCGCCCTCAAAATGGGCAGGGCACACACTAGTGTCTGAGACCCACAAGGGGTTCGAGTCCTCTCTCACACAGTAATGATGCGCTACAGTCAAAAAGCGTTCTCTCGCTGGGGGACATTTTGACAAAGCCTCGTCTTCAGGCTAGGCTCGAGGCCACGTGTTTTCTGTTTTAAGTGTTCAAAACTACTAGGAAATTTACATCTTGTCGCAGATAGTTCTTGGCTTCCTGTTGATCCTCTTCGTTCCTTGGTTGGCGCAAGGACAAGAAACCACCACTGATCGCGCTCCGTCAGCGCGTTCCACGACTAAAAAGAAAACGGAAGAAGCGGCGACAGCAATTGTGCGAAAGATTTCCGTTAAGGGCATGCGCAAAATCGAAGAAGATGCTGTGCGCTCGCGATTGACCACGCGCGTGGGTGAGCCGTTTGATCTCGAAAATATCCGCCTCGATGTGCGGGAACTTTTTAAAACCGGATATTTTTACGACGTCACGGTGGACCGGAGTGACGTTGCCAATGGTGTCGAGCTCACTTACATTTTGCTCGAAAAACCATCGATTGTTTCCATCGAGTACAAAGGCAACACCGAACTGGATGATACCGAACTTAAAGAAGCCTCAGGAATGAAGGTCTACCAGATTCTCGATTATCCTAAGATTCAGGAAGCAATCGAGAAGATGGAAAAGCTCTACGAGGACAAGGGTTTTTTCCTCGCTAAAATCAAGTATGAAATAAAAACTGAAAAAGAGGGCGAGAGCGTAGCTCTGCATTTTGTGGTCGAAGAAAACGAAATGGTGAGAGTTAAACGCATTAGTTTTATCGGCAACAAGCAGCTGAAGGCGGGCAAGCTTAAGTCGGTGATGGCCACCCAAGAGGGCGGATTTTTTAGCTTCATGAGCGGCTCGGGTGCCTATAAGCAAGACGCTTTTGATCGCGATCTGCAGATTCTCAATTATTTGTATTTCAACGAAGGATTCGTCCAAGTCAAAATTGATCGTCCGCAAGTGTACGTGACGCCCGATAAGAAAGGGATTTTCGTTTCGATTCGAATTGATGAAGGCGAACGCTTTGATATTGGCACGGTCGATTTTACCGGCGATCTGTTGTTCCCACACGATGAGCTCAACAAGGAAGTCGAAGTCAAAGAAGGCGAGCAATTTGTCTACGAAACTTTGCAAAAAGACCTGAGGACTCTGCAAGCCAAGTATGGAGACTTAGGTTACGCGTTTGCCAATATCATTCCCCGCACTTCGGTGCGCGAAAAAGATCGTCGGGTGGACGTTACTTTTGAAATCGACAAAGGTAACAAGGTCTACATCGGCCGCATCAATATGTTGGGCAATACCAAGACCCGTGACAAAGTCATTCGCCGGGAATTGGAGATTCGCGAGGGTGAACTCTACAATGAGACGCGCAAACGCCAGTCCATTGATGCGGTTCGCCGCCTGGGATACTTCGATGAAGTCAATTTTAATACCAAGACTCCCAAAGGCGAAAACGACCGGATGGATGTCGACATTGTGGTCAAAGAACGTAACACCGGAACCATCCAAGTTGGAGCGGGTTACAGCAGCTTTGCTGGATTTGTGTTTAACGGTCAGGTGAACCAATCCAACTTATTTGGTAAGGGTCAAAAACTCGGCGTCTCGATCGACATCAGTAAGAAGCAATCTTTGTTCAACATCAACTTCACCGAGCCTTATTTCATGGATTCGCAGTGGTCGGTGGGATTTGATGCCTACCAGAGTAAGCGGATTTTGAGTGAGTACGAGGAAACGAAGAAGGGGGGAGCGATTCGCATTGGTCACCCCTTGGCGCCCTTCTTGCGCGGTTATGTTCGTTACAAATTGGACGACACTGAAATTAAACTGGCCGAGGAAGGCGATCCGCAGTTGTTCCCGGTCGAGACCGTGAACGGTGTCACCAGCTCCATGACCTTGACCTTGGAATATGACCAGCGCAACGACCGTTTTGCTCCAACTGAGGGGATTTTCTCCAGCGCCAGTGTCGAGTATGCCGGTTTGGGTGGGGATCTGGAGTACACCAAGGGCTTTGGAACTTTCCGTTATTACAAAAAGGTTTTCTGGGATGTGGTGTGGCGTAATAACCTGACTTATGGATTCTTGAGCTCGAACAACTCAGATAAAGAGCCGCCGTTTAACGAACTCTTCCTCTTGGGTGGTGCCAATAGTTTGCGGGGATTTGATTGGTTTAGTGTTGGTAAACGCAAGTATAGCCAAAAAGCCTACAACGAAGCCATCGCGGCGGGCGATCCCCTGGCGGAGTATTCTGCTTTGCGACCCTTTGGCGGAACGCAGCAATTGTTTTACAACCTCGAATTCCAATTTCCTCTAATTGATGAGGCGGGCATTAAAGGTGTCGTTTTTTATGATATCGGAAATGCGGACGACGAGTTGTTGCTCAGCGATTTCCGTAGTGACGTGGGATTTGGATTTAGGTGGTTTTCTCCGATCGGCCCATTGCGTTTTGAGTGGGGATTTCCCTTTGAGCGCAAGGAACAGTTCAGAGAAGACTCGGTCAACTTTCAATTTGCCATTGGTGCTCCATTCTAACCTGTGCTTTAATAGCCAGGTAAATGACGCCGATGCTGCACAGCACAAGGAAGGATAATATATGAAACTGGCTGGATGGAAATCAGGACTCGTGAGTTTGGTGGTAGTGGGTTTTTGTGGCGCTGCTGGTGCCGAAGCTGACTTTAAAATTGGCTATGTCGACATGCAAAAGGCCATTCAGGCGACGACGGCTGGGCAGACGGCCAAAAAATCTCTCGAAGCCGATTTTAATAAACGAAAAAAAGAGCTCGAGAAAAAAGAAGAAGACATCAAAAAGATGAACGAAGATTTCGAGAAAAAGAAACTCGTGTTGTCTGATGAAGTGAAGCAACAAAAAGCGAATGACATTCGCACTGAGATGATGAAGTACCAAGAGATGGTCGGCAAAAGCCAGCTCGAGATTCAAAAGAAAGAGCGGGATTTGACCCTGCCCATCGTGACCAAACTGCGCGAAATCCTCGAGGGCATTGCCAAGAATGAAAACTATACAGTCATTCTGGAAAAGTCCGAGCAAAGTGTTCTCTATGCCAAAAAGGAAATTGATCTGACGGACCGTCTGATTAAGGATTTCGAAAAAGCGAAATAGTTCGCAAGAGTCTATACGAGGTTGAGGTTTCACATGGGAGTGCCGCTAGAGCCGGGCATGCGCGCGGACCAGATTCAGAAGATTCTGCCCCACCGCTATCCGTTTTGTTTTGTTGATCGTCTCTTAGAGCGAAAATTGGGGCCCGATCCGGCTTCGCGGGTGGGGTCCAAGATTGTCGCCTTAAAGAATGTGACCATTAATGAGCATTTCTTTACCGGTCATTTTCCCCATCGCCCGGTGGTGCCGGGGGTGATTTTGATTGAAGCGATGGCCCAAGCCGGCGCCTTAGCAGCGTATCGACAAGAAGATCCTCTGATGGACGTCTCCATTGCTTTTATTAAAGACGCCAAGTTTCGTCTCCCGGTTCAGCCGGGCGATACCATGATTATCAAAGCGGAAGTGACTCGCGACCGCAAGCGAACCATGCTCATGGATTGCTACATTGAGGTCGAAGGTGTGCGAGTTGCGGAAGCGCTGATAATGGCCTACATGACTCCGATTGAGCCTTTGTTGAATTGAGTTGAAGGAGCAGATCTGTGTCGATTCATCCCACCGCGATTATTTCCAAGCAAGCTGAAATCGCCGAAGGTGTCACCATTGGTCCGTACTCGGTCATTCGCGGTCGAGTGACCATTGGCAAGGGTTGTATCCTTGATAACCATGTGACGATTGGATCCGAGCACGGGATTGTTGAAATTGGTGAGAACAATCAAATTTCCGCTTGTGCCGTCTTGGGTGGTCCGCCGCAAGATTTGACGTATAAGAATGAGCCCACCCGCTTGGTCGTTGGTAACAATAATATTATTCGTGAGTATTGCACACTCAACAACGGGACGGTTAAGGGCGGAGGAGTCACGCGCCTTGGCAGTCATTGCATGCTCATGTCTTATGTTCACCTTGCCCACGACTGCCATTTCGGCAACCACATTGTCGTCGCCAATAACTCGCACTTCGCGGGCCATGTGACGGTCGAGGATCACGTTAAAGTCGGCGGCGGTGGCCTTTTTAGTCAGTTCGTTACCTTGGGCGAGTATTGCTACATTGCCGGAGATACGGCAGTTAACAAAGACATTCTGCCTTACTCTATTGCCTACGGAAATTTCGCTACGGTTCGCGCGACCAATAAGATTGGTCTTGAGCGTTCAGGTTTCTCCAAAGATGAAGTCGAGAATATTCATCGGGCGATTCGCACCCTCATCAAAGGTGGCGACACGATTGAGCAAGCCCTCCTCAAAGTCGAAGAGATTTGCGAACCCTCAGATCACATTCAACGCCTTTTGGATTTTGTGCGAAAATCCGAGCGGGGCATCGCCCGATGACGATGACGACCCCTCTTCGTTGTGCGGTGGTTGGGGTTGGCTATTTGGGCAGATTTCATGCGCAAAAATATGCCGCCTTGCCTGAGGCCCAGCTGGTGGCAGTCTGTGATCCGCGAGAGGAGCAAGGCCAGGCTGTCGCTCAGGAACTCAAAGTTCCTTGGCTGGCCAACTATCGCGAGCTGGTGGGTAAGGTTGACGCAGTCACTGTCGCTGCGACCACCTCGGCGCATTTTGAAATTGCCAAATACTTTTTGGAAAACGGCATTCATGTTCACGTGGAAAAGCCGATGACCAGCACCAGTGTCGAAGGCGAAGAGTTGTGCCAACTGGCGGAGCGGAAGAATCTCAAACTGCAAGTGGGGCACATTGAGCGCTTTAATCCCGCCTTTGTGGCGGCTCGCGAAAAGCTCAAGCGCCCCTTGTTTATTGAGTGTCATCGTCTGGCGCCCTTTAAGCCTCGGGGATTTGATGTGTCGGTGGTCTTGGATCTGATGATTCATGATTTGGATGTGATTTTGTCATTGGTCAACAGCCCTCCAGTAGGGGTTACCGCTGTTGGTACGCCGGTGATCACCAATGCGATTGATATTGCCAACGCGCGCGTTGAATTTGCCAGCGGGACGGTGGCGAATATTACGGCCTCGCGGGTGTCACAAAAATCGGAGCGGAAGTTTCGAGTTTTTCAAGGGAGTCAGTACCTGTCGCTCGATTTTGGCGCAGGCGAAATTCGGGTTCTTACCAAAACCGGTGAATGGGGTGGGGATAAGCTCCCGCTCGAGCAGGAAGTTTGGAGCTTGGAAAAGGGCGATGCGCTGCTTGCCGAAACCGCAGCCTTTGTTAAGAGTGTTCGCGAGGATCTCCCTTGTGTCGTGACTGGACGCGATGGTCTGGTGGCACTGAAGTTAGCGGAACAGGTCGAACGCGATATCCGCGAGCGCCTGGGTCGAGTCGAGAGCCGATGAAATCAAAAATTCTAATTGTTGCAGCAGAAGCTTCGAGTGCTCTCTATGCCAAGCGCTTACTCGAACATTGGCGGTCAAAAAATCGTGAAATCGAGGCCTTCGGGGTTGGAACCCGCGAAATGGAGGCGCTTGGTTTTGAATGCTTGGGGCGGTCCGAAGATATGGCGGTGGTGGGATTTCAAGAGGTCATTTCTCATTGGAGTGTGATCTCATCAGCCTTTGATCGCCTGTTAGCGGCGGCCAAGGTTCGCAAACCTGACATCGCCTTGCTGCTCGATTACCCGGATTTTAATTTGCGACTGGCGGCCCGGTTGAAAGCCCTGGGCATTCGCGTGGTTTATTATATTTCGCCGCAGGTGTGGGCTTGGCGCCAGGGGCGGGTCAAGAAGATCAAAGCCTGTGTTGAGCGGATGCTAGTGGTGTTTCCATTTGAAAAAGGCTTTTATGATCAACATGGCGTCTCGTGTGCGTTTGTCGGTCATCCGCTGTTGGACGAATTGTCGCCGCGACTGTTTGATGAAGAGGAACGCAATCGGGAGCGCAGTAAGTTCGGACTGACCCCTGATGATTTGGTGTTGGGATTGATGCCAGGGAGTCGTCGCTCGGAGATCAAGCATCATTTGCAGACTCAGCTCGCGACGGCGCAGAAGTTGCGCGAGCGGCATCCTCGACTGAAAGTGGCTCTGTTAGTGGCGCCCACTCTTGATAAACAGGAAATCCAAGCACAGCTGCCGGACCTCAAAGAACCTTTGATGGTGATGCAACGCGACCCCATGGAAATGGTGAGCCTCGTGGACGTCGTCTTGGCGGCGAGCGGAACGGCCACGCTGACGGTGGGACTTCTCGAAAAGCCCATGGTCATAATGTACAAGATGAATCGATTGACGGCTTATCTGGCCCGCAAGTTTGTCCGCAACACTCCCTACTTTGGCATGATTAATTTGGTGCTGGGTCGCGAGGTGTGCCGAGAACTTTTTCAGGAGCAAGCAGAGCCAGGCCCCTTGGCCGAAGCCCTCGACGCGTTGATGAGCTCAAGCCTCCAACGGCAAAGAGTGGCCGCCGAATTGCGTGATGCCAAGACCAAGCTGGGAGAGCGCGGAGCCACAGTTCGAGTGGCGGCTGAATTGGAGCGCTTTTTTCAGGAGGGCCAGAACCCGTGTTGATGATGCCGTTGGGATGGCTTTATTCGGGAGCGATGAGAGCGAGAAACTGGTTTTTCGACCAAAAGATTGTTCGTATCGAAAAACTTCCGGTTCCGGTTGTCAGTGTCGGCAATCTCACGGTGGGTGGCACCGGCAAAACGCCCATCGTGGCTGACTTGGTTCAGTGGTCGCAGCAGCAACAAATTCCTGTGGGAGTGATCAGTCGGGGCTACAAGGGCAAAGGTAATTTTGATCGCGCTTTGCGCGTGTCTTCGCAAGTGAGTGACACCGTTATCGGTGGGGACGAGCCCACCATGCTGGCCCGTCGTTTTCCCCAAGTTCCGGTGTATGTGCACCCCGACCGGGTGCTGGCGGGCCGAGGTTTGCTGGCTCAGCACCAGGTGCGTTGGCTCATTGCCGACGATGCTTTTCAACATCGGCGTCTCAAACGTGATTTGAACATTGTGGTATTTGATGCCAGTGCACCGCTGGATCAATTGCATCCATTGCCCGTCGGACGAGCCCGCGAGTCGTTGAGCGCACTCAAGCGAGCGGATTTTGTCGTTCTGACCAAGACGAACTTGGCGAGCCCACAATTGGTTAAGGCCTGGCGGACGGTCGTGAGCGATTGGATGACCCCAGCTCGACTCGTTGAATGCAGCTATGAACTCGAAGGCTGGTTTTTGGGAGGCGGCCCGACGAACATCCAGCCCGCCTCTCGAGTCTGGCTCGTTTCCGGAATTGGCAACCCCCAGGCATTCGAGGACATGATCAAGGCGTCAGGTGTTGAGGTCGTGGGGCACTCGCGGTTTGTCGACCACCATCCCTATGGCGGCAAGGATGTCGAAAAGATAATTCAGGTTTTTAAAAACTCCCAGGCTTCTCATTTGATTACCACGAGTAAGGACCTCACCAAGTTGGGGGCGTTTCCTGAACTGGCGGGCATTTTGGTTGAAGCCAGATTGGGTCTCAAATGGGGTTCGGGGCGCGAAAGATTGATCAATGAACTTAGTCGTCTGGTTCGCTAGGTCGATTTCTTATATCGTCGTAAGTCTGCCTCGCTCCTGGCAGATGTGCTTGGGCGACGTGATTGGAATTTTTTGGTTCGATTTGCTGCGCATCCGCCGCCGACTGGTCATCGAAAATATCGCCCGCGCTTTTCCAGAAATGTCCCTGGTCGACCGAGTGCGCCTGGGGCGCAAGTCGATGTGCCACCAGGGGCGCACGCTCATCGAGTACTGTTACTTTCCCTTTCTCAACCAAGGCGATCTTGAGCGTTTGTTTGTGATTAAAGGTCTCGACAAAGTTGCTGAGGCCCGAAAGCGGGGAATCGGAGTCTGTCTGATGACCTGCCATGTGGGCGCCGGGGATTTTGCGACGGCCGGCCTCTCCTTGTCAGGGCTCCCAATTCATTTGATTTCCAAGGAGTTCAAGTGGGAATGGCTCAATCAAACTTGGTTCAACTTGCGCTCGCGAGTGGGGACTCGTTTTATTAAGCCGCGCAACAGCAGCTTTGAAATCATGCGCGCACTTAAGGCCAACGAAGTTGTGATTTTCGTGCAAGACCAATTTATGGGCCCGCCGATTGGGGCCAAGACCACCTTTTTTGGGATAGAGACCGGGAGTGCCTTGGGTTTGTCGGTGATCGGCCGCAAGACTCAGGCCCCGATCCTGCCCGTCCACACTTATCGACGCAGTGACGGAGTGACCGTGGTGGAAATTGACGACCCGATCCCTTGGGAAGACCGCGGCGAAAAAGACGCGACTCTGGTGCACATGACTCAGGTTTTTAACGATAGGATCGAACAAATGGTCCGCCAGCATCCCGACCAATGGATGTGGTTGCACCGGCGCTGGAAGCGATTTAAATATTAAGAGTAACCGCTACTCATGGATTGAGGAGTCACCTTGATTTGCAGACCAAACCTTAGAGGCCTTTTATCGGCGGTGAGCTGCGTGCTCCTGTCGTCGTGTGCTTCGGGCGTTCTCCAGTACGAGAAGGTGGAGAAGCTTGAAATCAACGAAGAGTACGACAAAATGATCAAGGTGAAGGAACTTGAACCCAAGGCCGAGCCGCCGGGTCCCGAGGGAGCGACTACCACAGAGGGGAAGGCGGTTGAGGGCAAGACTCCGGGCGGGGAGAAGGTGGGGCCCAAAGCGAAGCCACCAGTCGAGAAAAAGGTGGAAACGCCAAAAGAAAAAGGCAAGGGTGGTAAAGCTGTGACGGAAAAACCACCCACCGCAACTCTCGCTAAGCCAGTCAAAAAGGAGCCCGAGTTGGAAGATGCTGAAGGTTTTCTCGGACGACGCCCGGAGAAGGATCCATTTGGGGTTGGTGAGAAGATCACCTTCAACGTTAAATATTTTGCCATGAACGCCGGTGAACTGACCCTCGAGAGTCGTCCCATCCTCGAGGTGAATGGGCGTCGGTCTTATCACTTCGCCATCGGGGTCAAAACCCATAGTTTTTTCTCGCGAATCTATGAAGTTGATGATTGGGCTGAAACTTTTATGGATTACGATCAAATGGTCCCTTACAACCTGGCGGTGCACGTGAAGGAGACCAATCAGCTCAAAGAGAGCCGGTCAGTTTATGATTTTGCCACCGGCAAGGCCAATTTTTGGGAGAAGAAAGTCACCAAAGAAAAAGGCGAAGAAAACAAAAAGCTCACCTGGGAGATTTTGCCATTCTCGCAAAATGTGATTAGCGCCATTTTTTATTTGCGCGCCTTTACTTTGCGCGTGGGCAAGACTGTGGCTTTTCGGGTGGCCGACGCCGGTAAGAACATCATCTTTCGAGCTGAGGTTCTGCGCGAGGAGAGATTGGAAAGTCCGGGCGGCTCGTTTGATACTTTTGTTCTTAAGCTTGAGTTCGAACAAGATGGCGTTTTTAAAAAAACCGGCGACGTGTTCTTGTGGCTCACCAAGAATGACCGAAAGTTTCCCGTAAAGGTCGAAAGCAAAATCAAGATTGGGACCTTGGTCGGGACCCTCAAGGAACTACAGCCAGGCAAGCTTCCCTAAGCTCTGACTTTGGACAAAAAGAGGGCGGGGTTTTGTCAACGAACCTCTGGGCGCCGAGTAACAACGCTACAATATGAGGTATGGCGCGAACCGAGTGTCGCTATTTTAATGGCTACAAACCCTGTGGGCGTTCGGCCCACTGCGATTTGGGGTGCACAAACTTTGCACCCCGTGGTCTTTCGCTGCTGGTGATTCATTTGGAAGCTTTGGGAGCGGTGGTGCGGGCGACCTCGATTTTGCCGGCCATTAAGCGCAAGTTTCCTCAGAGTCACATAACTTGGGTGACCCAAGCTCCAGCCCAACAGCTGTTGCTTCATAATCCCTATATTGATCGAGTCCTGACAACCCACTCCAACGATCTTTTGGCGCTGCAAGCACTTGAGTTTGATGTGTCACTGGTCGTGGACAAATCCCTAAAGGCCACCGGCGTGTTAAAGCACACTCGCGCCGAGCTGGTGTATGGGTTTGTCGCCAACTCGAGCGGCGCGATTTTGCCCGCGACTCCGGCCGCCCAAGAGCTTTGGGAATTGGGCCTTGATGACCACCGCAAATTTTTTGTGAATCAAAAACCCGAGACCCAGCTCTTGATTGAGTCACTGGAGTTGGGGCCCTATTGCCGAGATCCCTATGTGCTTCGTTTGAGTGATGACGAGCGCAATGAGGCTGACCGACGTCGCGGTCTCTGGAGTGGGCGCGGTGAGCGGCTGATCGGACTTAATACCGGCTGTAGCGCCACACTGCCAAATAAAAAACTCAGCATTCAAAATCATCGGGACTTGATTGCGTTAGTGGGGCAACTACCCAACGTCAAAGTGGTGCTCTTAGGTGGGCCGGAAGATACCGAGCGCAATCAAATGATAGGTGAGGGGCTACCCGTCATCGTGTCGCCGACCGACATGGGGCTACGTGATGGATTGGTCAGCGTGGCTGCCTGTGATCTGGTCGTCACCGGCGACAGCCTCGGAATGCACATGGCAATTGGTCTGGAGAAGTGGGTCGTCGCTTGGTTTGGTCCTACCTGCGCTCAGGAAATTGATCTTTATGATCGTGGAGTGCGTGTGGTGTCGGCCGCTGAGTGTGGGCCTTGCTGGAAGCGCAGTTGCCACCAAATCAAAATGTGTTACGATCAGGTCGCCTTGCACGACTTGATTTTGGGGATTCAGAAGGGACTTCAGTGGCTCACCTCGTCTACCAGACAGCCTTTATCGGCGACCTCGTCCTCAGCATCCCCCTGCTCCTAAACGTTAAGCGCAAATATCCTCAGGAGCCCTTGCATCTCGTTTGCCGCCAGGGCTTTGGCAGTCTTTTTCAAGAGCTCGGTTTGGTCGATTTGGTTTTTGAGGTCAGCAAGAGCCAAGGCGCCGGACCTTACCGAGCGCTGGTCAAGCGCCTACGAGAGGAGCAATACCAACGGGTTTGGTGTCCTCACCAATCGATTCGCACCAGCCTCATAATTAAACAGCTTCGCGCAAAGCACTCGGTGGGGTTCAAAGAATGGTGGAATGGTTGGGCTTTTGATTCTCGAGTTGAACGCCCCGTGCACCTTCCGGATCCCTTGCGGCAGTTGTTTTTGTTGTCAGGCGAGGATGAGACTCTGAGTAAACAATACGCCCACCTCGAAGGTTTGGAAAACCCGACGGAGCGGGGGGTGTGGCGTGCCTTCAACGCCCCGAGGATTCCGGACTGGGCTTCAAGTTATCTCCTTCGCCCGGGAGTCTTGAGTGGCGAGGTCGTCAAACGCCTCGAGGAAACGACCTTGCGGTTGTTAAGTGAGTACGAACTTTCGCGAGGAAAATTTGCGCTCCTCGCACCTGGCAGCGTTTGGCCCACTAAGCGTTGGACCATCGAAGGTTACGCTGAGCTGGCTCTCGAGCTGCGCGCCCAAGGCTGGCAGGTGGTGGTGATGGGTTCTTCGGCCGAACAGGAAGTCTGTCAGGCTTTAGCTCAATTAAGTCGGGGAGCACTCAATCTCGCCGGTAAGACTTCACTTTGGGAGAGTTTGTCATTGATGAATTCAGCTAAGGTTTTAATTTGTAACGACAGTGGCGCGGCTCATTTGGCGAGCTGTGTGGGGCTTCCCACCGTCGCCGTTTTTGGTCCGACCACTCTTGATCTCGGGTACCGGCCTTGGCAAGAACAGGCCATCGTGGTGCAAAAGGATTTGTCTTGTCGCCCCTGTGGTAAGCACGGAGCGGTGAAGTGTCCCCTCGGGACTCATGAGTGCATGAAGGCGATCAAAGGTGTCGAAGTTCTCGAGCACGTCCTGGCCCTCCGATAAAACCGGGGCGGGAAGTCGCCTTTCCCACCCCGGAGGGCTTTTTGTCTATAAGGATTCGTGTCTACTAAAATCAATTCAATTACGACAATAACCTGAGTGCTGCCGACGGAGCTTGGTTAGCCTGAGCCAACACCCCGATTGAGGCGTTCAGCAGGATACTGTTGCGAGTGAGCTCAGAGGACGATTGAGCCATGTCAGTGTCGCGGATGCGGCTGTTCGCGGCCGAGAAGTTCTCAACGGCGACGCCGATATTCTCAGTCGTCGACACCAAGCGATTCTGAATGGCACCTAGGTTGGCGCGCATTCCGTTGACGTTACGTTGAGCTTCTTCGAGCACACTCAAGGCTTCACGGGCGTCCATTTTGTCTGAGAAGTCAAAGCCTTCGATTCCAAGAGCTGAGAGGGTCGTATTTTGTTCCGAAGCATTAAAGGCAATGCGATCTTGAAAGTCGTCATTGTTCACATCAATTTGGAAAGCATACTCCGAGCCTGAGCCATCGAGGAGTTTGGCGCTGCCAAAACGAGTGGACTCGGCAATACGTTGAATTTCAGATTTGAGTTGCTGCACTTCTTTGTTTACAAATCCGCGCTCCACATCACCAATGGTGTCGGAAGCAGCTTGTACGCCCAACTCTCTGAGGCGAGTCAAAATGTTACTGACTTCACCCAGTCCGCCTTCCGCCACTTGAATCATTGAGATTCCGTCGTTGGCGTTGCGCTGAGCTTGTTGATAGCCGCGGATAGTGGACTTTAAAGTTTCGCTAATGGACAAGCCAGCAGCGTCGTCAGCGGCTTTGGTGATGCGGCTGCCACTGCTGAGTTGTGCGTAGCTGGTTTGAATGGAACGTTGGCTTGAAGCCATTGTCCGTTGTGCGTTGATAGCGGCGATATTAGTGGCGACTCTGATACCCATGGTGCTCTCCTTATAGAAACATTGAGTGGTTAATAAAAGCCCTTGGCAGGTCGCTGGGTCCAGGGATCCAGTCGAGTCCTGCGCTTGTGACAACCACTCTTTCGGCGAGTCGAGATCGCGCTTTAGTCGAGTCGGTGATTTCCGGAGGAAGGTCGAGCGAGTTCTAGTTTTTGGTCCGGGAATTCTCGACCAAAGATGGAGGCAAATGCCGACTGCAGTCGAGGCTGGCGACCAGTGTCTTAAGACGAATGTCGTCCCGACTTATATAAGAAGGGACGCAAGGCCGGTCGAGGGGTCTAGTCGCGGCCCAAGTCCTTCACATTGATTCCGTATTTTTTGATTTTTCTCAGCAAAGTGTTCTTAGGAATGTTGGCCTCAGCGACCGTCTTGTTGATCCGCCCTTGGTTGGCCGTGAGTGCGGCAAGAATAAATTCCTTTTCCGATTCTTCCTTAAAACGATCATAGTCCATGGGGCCAGAGTAGTAGACCGGCAAGTCCATGCGGTTTTCACCCAGGTCGGCGAGCCCAATGTTTTCTGGCAAATTTTCGAGTTCAATCTGATGACCGGTGGTGACAATAAAAGTTCGTTCGATGACGTTCTCGAGTTCGCGAATGTTGCCTGGCCAACGGTAGCTGGTCAGCGCCTTCATTGCTTCCTCGCTCACGCCGGTGAGATTACGAGCATGAAGTCGGTTAAAGCGACGAACAAAAAACTCAACCAGTCCCGGAAGGTCATCCAATCGCTCGCGCAACGGCGGCAAAAACAAGGGCATCACATTCAGACGATAAAAAAGATCTTCGCGGAACTTCCCTTCCTCAATCATTTTTTCCAGATTGCGGTTGGTTGCGGCAATGATGCGGGCATTGGTCTTAACTTCGCGATTGCCGCCCACCGGAATAAACCTTTGTTCCTGGAGCACGCGCAACAATTTAACCTGCATCTCAGGTTTGAGCTCGCCAATTTCATCGAGAAAAATCGTACCTTTGTTGGCCAGTTGAAACTTGCCAATTTTTCTTTCAGTTGCATCCGAAAACGAACCCTTTTCGTGGCCAAAGAGCTCGCTTTCCATTAAGTCTTCGGGGATTGCGGTGCAATCAATAACCACAAAGTCGCCGTGCTTGCGGGGCGAGCTGGAGTGGATCGCCCGTGCCACCAACTCTTTACCGGTCCCGTTTTCGCCGCGTACCAGGACTGTGGTATCGACCTGACTCAGTCGGGAAACCAGATTAAAAAGCTCGCGCATTTTTTCTGAAGAGCCCACGATTTCGCTGTCCACGTCATCATCAAGAATCGGACGAGAAAGGGCCAAACTCGACACCAGGTCGCGCGTGTCTAAGGCCTTCTGGACGAGTTCTTTGAGCTTCTCTGGCTGTACCGGTTTTTCAAGGTAGTCGTAGGCTCCGCACTTGATGGCTTCGACGGCATCTTTGAGGTTACTATGCGCTGTCATAATAACCACAAAAGTTCTCGGGTCATGTTCCTTGATCAGCTTGAGCGCCGTGAGACCGTCGACTTCAGGCATGCGGACATCCATCAGCACCAAATCAAATTCTTGCTTTTTAATTTCTTCGAGTGCGATGGCGCCATTTTCAGCTTCAACGATGTTGAAGTCCAAGCCCGGAAAACTATTTTGCAAGATCGCGACCACAGTTTTGCGGAGTTCAGCTTCATCATCAACAATGAGTGCGTTCAATAGATCGGTCATGACACTTCTCCTGGAATCATCGGGCCACGCAGGCCAACTAACTCTTGAGTCGGTTCAGTCGTCGCTTCATCAATTGGCAGGTCAAATTCAAAGCGAGTACCTCGGCCGACTTCGCTTTCCATTTTAATATTTCCGCCGTGCAATTCGATAAAATACTTTACTAAATACAAGCCCAAGCCGGTGCCCTTGGTGTTGTGGGTGTGCTGCTGTCCCCGAACAAACTTCTCAAAGACTCGCTGTTGTTCCGCTGGCGCAATGCCCACGCCGGTATCTTGAACCACCACTCGCACGGTGTCGTCATCTTCCCGCGAAAGGATGAGAACCGTGCCCCCGTTGGGAGTGTACTTAATCGCATTTTCGACGAGGTTGAGTATCACCTCACGAATTAAAAGACTATCAATTTCGATGAGGAACATGGGTTCAAGTTTGGTCTCAAGGGCAATCTGCTTGGCGTCGGCCAGAGGGTGCAATTGGCTAATGACGTTGACGATGAGTTCGTTCACGTCGGAGGCCTCTTTGTTCAGTTTAAAGTCTTTCGATTCGACTCGCGTAATCTGCAGGATCTTCTGAATGTACTTGTGGAGTTCAGCACTCTCGTGACGGAGAGCGGCGAGGTCTTTGGCGAGAGGATCTTCTTTATGCAAGGTCAAGAGGCGATCGCAAATGGCTTGGATCTTGGCGATTGGAGTTTTTAAGTCGTGACTAAACAAGGACACGAAGTTGTTTTTCATTTCTTCAACTTCAGTCAAATAGAGCTTTTCTTGTTCCAGTCGCCAATTGAGATTTTCGTTTACCGTTAAGTGATAACTAAGGAACATGATGTAAGTGGCACCCAATTGAATGAGTGCAGCCTGAATGGGGAGCCACAGGTAGAAGGTGTCGAAGGCCCACATCGACAACGCGGTGGCCGCCGTGCCAAGCCAAAAGGTGGCGACAAAGGCAATGGACTGCGGGTACCCAAACTGAATCCATACGGAAGTCACCAGGATGATCAGCAGATACAAAATCATCCACCACCGACTGGGGCGTTGAATCCATCGATTGGTGGCGATGTTGTCAGTGATGTGCGCCATCAGTTCGGCGCGACTGAGTTCGCCGACGGGTGTCCGGTAGCGGTGTCCCGGGGTATCGCTGCTGCCGATGATGACCGTTTTACCGCGGAAAAAGTCCGGCGGGAAACGACCCTCGAGAAAGGCGCGAAAACTAATGCTGGGGTAGGTGCCCCGTTCTCCCTGAAAGTTGACCAAGTAATTCTCGCCGGAAATAAAGCGCACATTGGAATTTTGCTGTTTAGCCAGCGGGGCCGCTAAGCGCAGAGCGAGGTGGGGGACGGTAATGAGTGAAGATGAAAAGTGGCGAACCACGCCGTCTTCGTCGGCCCTGAGATCGTTGATGCCAATTCCGTGAGACACGTTGGGCGTAAAGGGTGGAAAAATCGCCCGTCCTTCGTTGTCGAGACTGGCCGACCAAATGAGGCGCTCATCGGAAAATATCTTAGGATAAGAGACCGCATCGCCGGTCCGTCGCAAGCTGGGTCCAAAAAAGTAACTGATGCCCACTTGTTGTGGATCCATCTGCAGAAGTTTTTCGAGAAGAAGGTGCCAAGTGCGCTCGTTCCAAAAAAAACTGTCGGTCAATGAAGTGATTTCTTTCATGGGGCGGATCACGTTGCGGCTGCGCCCATGAAAGTCGATCCATTCATTTTGGTCGATTTCGAGCAAAACGATGTTGGAGTTGGAGTTTTGCTGGCCACGAATTTGGAAGCGCAAATCGTAGTTGGCCGCGTGATCGAAAAAAATCAAGATGGAGCCAATCAGCCAGGCGAGCCCAGCGCGCATCCAAACCGCCTTGCGTCTCCAGAGGTAGCGTCCCCAGAGGAGAAGAAAGGCTTTGAGATCACGAAACCATTGTCCATCCACCATTAACGCCATGTATCAATCTAACTTAAAAAAATCAATTGGTTAGAGAGTAAAAGTTGGTATTTTCTCGCTATGCAAGTGATCAACGGATTGCAATCGGTAACGACTCCCCCCTCAAATGGAACTGCTCTCACCATAGGGAGTTTTGATGGGCTTCATTTGGGTCATCGGGCCCTCGTCGGGGAAGTATTGCGCAACGCACAAAAACACCAGATTTTGCCGGCCATGCTCACTTTTGACCCTCATCCTCTTCAGGTCTTGCAGCCGCAAACGCCGGTGCGCCGTCTCTTTCCCGTTATCGATTTGCAAGAACAAGCCGAGGCCATGGGAGTTCAGTGGCTCGTCGTTGAACCCTTCACTCTACAGCTCGCCCAAATGAAACCGGAAGAGTATTGGCTCACGCGAGTCAAACCCGCCCTGCGGCCTAAGGTTGTGGTGGTCGGTCACGATTTTGGCTTTGGTGCTGATCGCAAAGGGAATCTGGAGTTTTTGAGGCAATTGGCTGGCCGCGAAGGATTTGAGCTACACGTGGTTCCTCCGGTGACGTTGGCCAGTGACGTGATTTCGAGTTCGCGCATTCGTGCCCTGCTGATCGAGGGAAAAGTCGACCTCGTCAGCTCGCTCTTGGGTCGCCCCTTTGCGGTGCGAGGGCAGGTGGTTCGTGGAGATGGGCGAGGTCAGAGTTTGGGATTTCGCACGGCGAATTTGGCAAGTCTGCCGACGACCATGCCCGCGACGGGCGTGTATGTGACTGAAACCTTGGTCCCCTCAGGTCAGTGGGTTCCCTCAATCACCAACGTCGGGAGCGCGCCCACTGTGCGCCACCCGAATTCCGACTTACGCCTGGAAACCCATTTGCTGGCCAAAGGGGAATGGTCCCTCTATAATGAAACCATCGTGGTGAAGTTTCATGCCCGTTTGCGGGAGGAAACTCAGTTTGCCGGCATTGGCGAGCTGAAGTCTCAGATTGCCCGTGATATCGAGGAGGCGAAAGCCTATTGGGATCGAAAAAAGAAATCCGCTGGACCGAAATCGCCGTAAGTCCGCAGCATGAGCGGTGGCAGCTTCTCTCAAAAATCCTCAATGAAGCGGGTGTCGCCAACTGCTATGAGCCATCGGCGACGGCGCCCGAGCGGTTTGCCGAAAGTTTGAGTCAAGCTACCCAAAACATGGGGGCTCTACGCATCGGCAGTCCGTTCGGGCAATTGGTGACCCGGCACTTTCCCTATGAGCCCGTGCTGTCGATGAGTTTAGGAGCGGCAGATACCTTGTTACCGATTCAAGGAAAATGGTGGACCAGGTCGGCGCTTTATCAGGCCTTTCATCACTTGTTGCGGGAGTTTGGTGATCTGCTCAATATGAAAGGCACCGCCTTGGTGGTCGGAGCGGGAGCGGCGGCGCGCATCGCGATCGCGAGCCTCATTAAAATCGGATTTAAGCAAATTAAGCTGACCAACCAGGAGCCCACGGAGGCCCAAGCACTCATGCGAGAGATGAGTCGAAGTTACTTTGGTGTTTCCTTCGAGTTTGTTCCCTTGAGCCACCTGATCATGCTACCGGGAACCAACAGTATCATGGTGAATACGACCCCCTCAGGCGTTGACAACGAGTTGATCAAAGAACTGCTTTATTTTAATTTTCTCGAGCCTGGGGGCGAGGTCTGGGATCTTTCACTGTCTCCAATTGAAACGGCCTTGGTAAAAGAAGCTGAAGAAATCGGCACTCGCGTGGTTCGGGGCTCTGAAGTCGCGAGCTGGGTCGACGTGGTCTGGGCCAAATGGGTTTTTGGATACGAAATGGACAGAAACAGCTATTTGAAATCACTCACTGAAATGCTGAACAAAAATCTCCCGCCAGAAGCGACCTAAAGTGAAACAAGACCGTTACATCTCGCTGCCGTAGTACCGATAGAAGAAACGCCAGAAGTGGGTAGGGGGGAGTTGTTCCTCGACCAAAGTCTGGAAGGAAATCAGAAAGAGGGAAGGTCAATGGCGGCAAAAAAGACGGGATTAGGTGAGCTCTTAGTTAAAGAAAATCTCATCGATTATGAACAGTTGGAAAAGGCCCGACGCGAACAGAAAGCTGGCGGTGGTCGCCTGACGGCGGCGCTGGTGCGGCTGGGCTATGTTCGTGAAAAGGATCTAGCTGAGTTTTTGGGTCAACAGTTTAATGTTCCCACGATCGACCTCACGTCTTTTGAAATCGACGAAGAGGCGACCAAGCTGGTTTCCCGTCAGGTTTGCGAAAAGCACATGGTCATTCCTGTCACCCTGGCCGGAAAGAACTTGGTTGTGGCCTTTGCTGATCCCAGCAACATTTACGTCAAAGATGATTTGGCCTTGCTCACCCGTTGCAAGATTGAAGTGGTGGTTGCGTCTGAGGCGGCGATCAGTACGGCAATTGAAAAATACTATGGTAATTCCGGAAACCGCTTCGACACTATCATGTCGGAAATCGTCGAGGCAGATGAATCATTTACCGGCACTAAATCGAGTGCTGAGTTGGTGGATGGCGAAGCCAATGTCGATGAAGGTCCGATCATTCGCTTTGTGAATGCGATGTTGGCCGAGGCCATTAAGCTGAAGGCGTCGGACATTCACGTTGAGCCTTATGAAAAGCGCTTTCGCATTCGCTTTCGTATCGACGGAACACTTTATGAAAAGACCCAACCGCCACCCGGTACGGCGGCATCGGTGGTGAGTCGTATCAAGATTTTGAGCAAAATGGACATCGCCGAGCGACGTCGCCCTCAGGACGGACGTTTAAAAGTGCGTCTCAAGAATGGTCGCGAGGTGGACTTTCGGGTGAACGCCGTGCCCACTTTGTTTGGTGAAAAAATCGTGTTGCGTATTTTGGACAAATCCAACCTGCAAGTCGACCTCACTAAACTGGGAATGGACGAGGCTCAGCTCAAATTGTTTAAAGATGCGATTTATTTGCCTCAAGGGATGGTGCTGGTAACTGGACCAACGGGTAGTGGTAAGACCACCACACTCTACTCCGCACTTTCGGAGCTCAATCAAACGACTCGCAATATTTCAACCGCAGAAGATCCGGTGGAATTTAACTTAGATGGAATTAACCAGGTCCAGGCGGCCGCTGATTATGGGGTTTCGTTCTCTGACATCCTTCGAGCCTTTCTGCGTCAAGACCCTGAAATCATTATGCTCGGTGAGATTCGTGATTTGGAAACAGCCAATATCGCCTACAAAGCGGCCTCGACAGGTCACATGGTACTCAGTACTTTGCACACCAATGACGCACCGGCCTCGGTGACTCGTCTCCTCGATATGGGAGTTCCCGGGTTTATGGTCGGCGAAGCCACCAGTTTGATCGTCGCTCAGCGACTGATGCGGCGGATTTGCAAGAGTTGTATCACCGAACATCGGGTAGCTCCTGAAGTGCTCATCGAGTTGGGCGTAAAACAGGAAGACCTTGATAAATTTAAAGATTTGAAAAAAGGCGAAGGTTGTGGAGAATGTAATGGTACGGGATTGCGTGGGCGTGTCGCGATTTATGAAATGATGAAGATGACCTCTGGCGTAAAGGAAGTGGTATTGAAGTCTGGAACTCCTCAGGAACTTAAGCGACTCGCGATTGCCGAAGGTATGATGTCGTTGCGGCAAAGTGCATTGCAAAAACTTCGCTTGGGATTTACCACCGTTCAGGAAGTCTTGAACTCGTCAGTTGGAGATGGAACATGATTACACTCCACCAGCTGCTCAAAGCGGCGGTGAAGCAGGGTGCCTCCGACCTCCACATTGTGGCGGGTTCTCCCCCGGTCTTGCGGATTGATGGACGGATCGTGAGAGTTAAGACTCGCGATCTGGCGGCCGACGATGCCCGTAAACTCTGTTATTCGATTTTGACCGACTCGCAAAAGAGTCGGTTTGAAGAACGCAAAGAAATCGACTTCAGTTTTGGTATTAAGAACATGGCGCGGTTTCGCGCCAATTTGTTTTTTCAGCGAGGAGCGGTCTCCGGTGTCTTCCGCCGAATTCCTCTCGATATTCCTGACCTACGGATGCTGTCGCTCCCCAACTCGGTCGAGAAGGTCACTAATTTTCCGTCGGGCTTAGTTCTGGTAACGGGCCCCACCGGTTCGGGGAAGTCCACCACCATCGCCGCTTTGATTGATAAAATTAATCGCGAGCGACGAGGGCACATCATTACGTTGGAAGACCCGATTGAGTACGTTCACGGTCACAAAAATTGTATCGTGAATCAGCGGGAGATGGGTACGGACACACTTGGTTATGGTTCCGCGCTGCGCGCCGTTTTACGGCAGGACCCCGATGTGTGTTTGATGGGTGAGCTCCGTGACTTGGAAACCATTGAAGCGGCCTTGGTGATCGCCGAAACCGGCCACTTGGTATTTGGCACGCTTCACACCAATTCCGCCGTTCAAACCATTAACCGGATTGTCTCGGTCTTTAGCGCCGAACAACAGGCGCGGATTCGCGTGCAGTTGAGTTTTACCTTAAACGCAGTGATCAGTCAGAGGTTGTTACCGGCCGCAAAGGGCGGCGTGGTTCCGGCCGTCGAGTTCTTGTTGATGAACACCACTATTCGCAATTTGATTCGCGAAAACAAGCTCCATCAGGTCTACGGAATGATGCAAGTCGGACAAGATAAGACAGGAATGATTACCTTGAATCAGTCCTTGCTCAACTTGATCCTCAAACGAAAAATTGATATTCGCTCTGCTTTTTCTGTGACTCCCGATCCCGAGGAGCTGGACAAGTTACTTAAACAGGCCGGAATTTAGACATAAACCGATCGCACACAACTTTGAGCTATGGCAGTTTATAATTTTCAGGCGAAAGCCACCGATGGGAAATTCGTTAAAGGTGAGGTTGATGCCGCCAACGAGGCAGAAGCCCGGGTAAAAATCCGCGCGCAAAAAATGAGTCCCATCAAAGTTACGGCCCGCGGTACTGAGGAAGTCAAAAAACGGGGGCTTAAACTTTTTGGTGAGAAAGTAAGCCCCAAAGACCTTCAGGTTTTCACCCGTCAGTTCGCGGTGCTCATTGGCGCCGGTGTTCCGGTCGTGCAAAGTCTAGAGGCCTTGATCCAGGGGGCTCGCAGTCCAGCGATGGGTCGCGCCCTGGAAAAGATTGTGGATGATGTTGAAAAGGGTAAGCAACTGGCCCAGGCGATGGCCACTCAACCCCATGTCTTCGATCGCATGTATGTCAATCTCATCACCGCCGGCGAAGAGGGTGGTGTGCTCGACGGTGTGCTCAATCGACTGGCGGAGTACATTGAAAAGTCGGTAAAGCTGAAGGGCAAGATCATGGGCGCGCTTTGGTATCCCGGCGCCATCGTGGTGGTCGCAACTGCCGTGATCATTGGTATTTTGGTGTTCGTAATTCCGCAGTTTCAAGACATGTTTAAAGGTTTGGGCCAAGACCTACCCGCCCTCACCCAGTGGGTGATTGACGCCAGTGAATTCGTCAAAGGTGCTTGGTATGTTGTCATGGCCATTATGATTGGTGGCCCGATTGGCTTTAACATGTATTACTCGTCTTCGAGTGGCAAAAAAGTGTGTGACGCCATCTTTTTGGATGTGCCCATTTTTGGAGATTTAATTCTCAAAGGCTCCGTCGCCCGGTTTACCCGCACGCTTTCGACACTTCTTCAGGCCGGCGTGCGCATCATGGACTCCCTGGAAATCGCCGCCAACACCGCGGGAAACTGGGTGATCGAAAACGCGATTCTAAAAGCCAAAGATTCGGTCAGTAAAGGTAAAACCCTTGCTGAACCCTTGAAGGCCGAAAAGCACATGCCCAACATGGTGGTGCAGATGATTTCGGTCGGAGAGCAAACTGGTAACCTCGATACCATGCTAGGAAAAATTGCCGACTTCTACGAAGACGAAGTCGAACAAGCGGCAGAAACTCTGACCAGCATGATTGAGCCCCTCTTGATGGTGTTCTTGGGCGGAATTATCGCGATTCTGGTGGTGGCCATGTATCTGCCGATCTTTAACTTGGCCAGCGTGGTGGCTGACTAGGATGACAACCCTCAATCTAGTTACCAACCTGGAGCCGACTGAACCAATTGGTTTCGGCACCGAACAGCGTCGCCTTTTGGTGATTGAAGCCAGTCGGGTGCTGTTCTTGGTTGTTATCCTTTTGGTGTCGCTGATTTTTCAAGCGAGCCAAGGTCCGTTTATCAGTCTTGATGTCTGGTTGCCGTTTTATGTGTTGCTGACCGTTTCCTTCGTTTTTAATTCGCTCTACCTTTATAATTTCGAAAATTTAGAACGCTGGCACGGGTGGATCAACTCCACCTTGTTTGCCTATGATGCGCTCTTTGTTACTTTTCTGATTTATTATACGGGAACCAGCCAATCGATTTTTTTGTTCCTTTATTTGGTGAATATCATTTTGTGCGGCCTGGTCTTCCAGCGGCGGGGCTCGCTGCTATTGGCGCTGTGGACGTCGATCCTTTTTAGCTTTCTGATGATTGTGGGCCCGAGTGTCCAGGGTCAAAATCTCTACTTTGCAGTGGGCCTCAATAACGTGGCGTTTTTTGCGGTCGCTTATCTTGGCGGACTGCTGAGTGAGCAACTCAATTTCATGGGTGTCGAACTGGTTGAGCGGCAAAAAGACATCGAAGCTTTGCGCGACCTCAATCAGATGATCGTTGATAACATGGCCACAGGTCTGATTACGACTGATTTGAGTGGGAACATTACCCAAGTCAACTATTCCGCTTCGCGCATCTTGGAAGACTCCGAACTGATGGGACGCCAACTCTTTGAGCTGTTTCCGGATCTAAAGAGTACGATTGATTTAAGAACCATTCAGCGCGGTGACATCCAAGCCAAGCGGACCGAGTTAGATTACAAAAATTTTCGCGGCGAAAAGGCGACAATTGAGCTGACCTTGGGGCCGCTGCGCGATCGCTCCAAGAGTATCATTGGTTTTGTCTTTACCTTTCAGGACCTCACCCAGATCAAACGACTCGAGTATGCTATGCGCCAACAGGAGAAATTGGCGGCTGTGGGTCAATTGGCGGCGGGAATTGCCCATGAAATTCGTAACCCCTTGGCGAGCATTAGCGGCAGCATTCAACTTTTGTCCAGTTCCAATTCCTACACGGCCGAAGAAAAGAAACTCATGAGGATTGTGCTCAAGGAAATTGATCGATTGAACAATTTGATTTCCGAGTTTCTCGATTACGTTCGACCGCATACGCGCATTGAGGATCCGGTGAACCTCAATAGTCTTTTGCAGGAAATTTTGGATTTTGTCGCCAATAGCAAATCGCTGCCCTCGGCGGTGCAACAGGAAGTGACTTTGGCTTCGGGTCGCACGGTATTTGGACACCGAGACAAACTCAAACAGGCCCTCTTGAATATTATAATCAACGCTTATCAAGCGATGGAGAAGAGCACAACGCGAGTCCTGCGGGTTTCAACCCGTGATCTGGACTTGGAGCAAAGGGTCCAGGTGCGGATCGAAGACTTAGGTTGCGGAATGGACTCGGCCAATCGCAGTCGGATGTTCGAACCCTTTCACACCACCAAACCCGGAGGCACTGGGTTAGGTCTGGCCATTGCGCACAAGATTCTTGATAGTCACGGCGCCAGCATCGCCGTCGAGAGTGAACAGGGCAAGGGCACCACTTTTATCATCGATTTCCCAAGCCCCGACCGCGAAAAGTCACCGCCGCCCAAACGACACATCGCCTAAGCAGTCGTTCGACGTTCGCGACCCCTTTGGCCGTCAAAGATTCAAGGGCTTGCTCTAAGAAAGGATAATGATCTTCAGGCCGAGTTCGGATTGGTGCGGTGCTCGCAATCGCGAGCGCCGCTGCCGAACGAATGTTTGAGGACGGAAGATCTTATTATCCTTTCTTAGAGCCAGGCCATGAAGCTTGAGGTGTGTCGAAGGGGTACCGAAAGTCTGACGGGTGCCTGGGCTTGAGTCGAGGGCGGCGGCGGCTTGGTCGGGCTCGATAGGGGTTGTAAATCCTTGAGATACATTGGAAAATGAGAACACACCTAAGAGGGATCATTGGATGAAACCACGAATTCTGGTTGTAGATGATGAAGAGTCCATTCGCGAATTTCTAGACATCATGTTGCGCAAAGAGGGCTACGATGTGACGTGCGCCGAGGACGGTCAAAAGGCGCTCGAGCTGCTCAAGAAAAAATCAGTCGACATGGTGATCTCAGATCTGCAGATGCCCAACATGACCGGCATTGAATTGCTACGCAATGTGAAGGACCAATTTCCTGACATGCTGTTCATGATGATTACCGCGTTTGGTTCAACCGAAACGGCCGTGGAAGCCATGAAGCTGGGAGCCTACGATTATCTCACTAAGCCTTTTAAAATTGATGAAGTCCGCATCAATATTGCCAATGCCTTGCGCAGCAAGAATTTGGAAGTCGAAAACCGCACCCTCAAAAAAGAGCTCAATCGCGAATATAGCTTTCAAAACCTGATTGGAAACTCCGAGGCCATGCATCGGATTTTTGAAATGATCCGGCGGGTGTCGTCGACGCCGACCAACGTTTTGGTCACCGGAGAGAGCGGAACTGGTAAGGAGATGGTGGCCAAAGCCATTCACTATAATGGCCCCTTAAAGGACAAACCCTTTGTGACGGTCAACTGCGGAGCGATTCCTGAAACCCTGATGGAATCCGAAATGTTCGGACACAAAAAGGGCTCCTTTACGGGAGCGGTTGCCGACAAGCAGGGCTTGTTCGAAGTCGCCGACGGTGGTTCTTTGTTCCTAGATGAGATTGGTGAGTTAGCGCCGTCGATTCAAGTGAAGTTACTGCGCGCCATTCAAGAGCGGGTGATTCGTCGTGTGGGCGCCACCGACGACACCAAAGTTGAAGTGCGAATCATTGCGGCGACCAACCGCGACCTTGAAGAGATGGTCGGACAAGGAACATTTAGGCAAGATTTGTTTTATCGCCTCAATGTGATCAATATTCGTATGCCGGCACTGCGTGAGCGAACCGAGGACATTCAGTTGTTGGCCACCCACTTTTTGGCCAAGTACAATGACCGCTTGGGTAAGTCCATTGGCTCGATCAGCGTTGAAGCCATGGAGATGCTCAAAAAATATCACTACCCAGGAAACGTGCGGGAGCTTGAGAACATTATCGAGCGAACGGTGGCCCTTGAGGGAGGCGCTACGATTTTACCTGAGAGTCTGCCGCCCTTTGTGAACACGCCGAGCGGCCGTAAGCTCGCCTCCAGCCATGAGATTGAGATTACCGAAGAAGGACTGGATCTCGATAAGGTCATGGGCCAGATCGAGAAGGAGCTGTTGGTTAAAGCAATTCACACCGCCGGTGGAGTTAAAAAAAGGGCGGCCAAGCTGCTCAACATTACCTTCCGCTCGATGCGCTACCGCGTGGAAAAGTACAACTTGGGTACCATCAGCGACGATGAAATGGACGACGAAGGCCCATAGATTGCTGGTCCTCAAATCTTAAAAAAATAAATTGGCAAAAAAGAGCCAGCTGCAAAGAGCTGGCTTTTTTATGAGTGGAGCATGCCGAATCTCAGTTTTACTGTCGGTTGGGCCACAGGGTTACAGGGAGCGGCACTCTTTCGCTTTGAACTAAATCTTCAGGTGACCACTGGGTGAGGTGCCTTCTGGGAATCCTGCTTCGGAGGAACCCTCGGCGACTTCAGGAGAGTAAATCTGAACTGACATGATGTTTTGGGAGTCGTCGGAACCGCCTCCGCCCGTCGAAGTGGAGCGAACCAACTTGGTCACAAAGCCAGAGTTCATCGTCTCACCGAATTCATTTGACGACTTGGAGCAGTTTACGAGACGGAGATCGCGAGTTGAAAATTTACAACGAAGTTGCGAGGCCAACAGCACCGTTGAACCACCGCCAGGACGGGCGCGCGAGGCCACCTGTTTGGTAAAGGCCACCTTGTAGCGTCCGTTGGCAAGTTTAACGAGTTGAAGTTGAGTGAGGGCTCCGTCGAGTGGGCGGCGGTCATTCACACAGTCAATCACGACTTTGCCAGCTCGAGCACTTAACTCCAGCACCAAGACCACCGGCCCATCGGTGGTGCTGAATTCAAAATTTTCACTCATTTGACGAGGAAGGGCGAGACAGGACGGACCGTTGAACTTCGAGAGAATCACCTCGATCTTGAGTTCTCGAATGCCTTGGTCGTTGAGTTCGCCCCAAGTTTGCTCGATACGTTCAAACTGAGCACCACAGGGTTTCATAAAGGTGACCGTTCCGGTGGCAACGGGAAACATGTTATTTTGGCTGAGGCTCACAATCTTAGCCTTAGCTTCATACCATTCGGGCAGATGAGGCGAACGGGCCAAAGCCATTTGCGCGAGTAAAAGGGTCGACAAAGTAAGGATGAGGCGTTTCATGGAGTCTCCTTCCAAGCCAAAGTGATAGTGATAGACACCTGGCCTTACCAGAGCCTCAGCCTTGCATTCAATTGGGACGGTAGCTGCTTGTAGGGAATGGTCGGACGGTGGGTGGTTTTTGAGAGTTTTTCACCCGCTGGTGCTGAAAAAACTCCCCATATCGCCCCGAAAGTCCTTGTCTTGTCTGAATCTTACCCCTACTTCTTTAGAGAGGTGACCACGTAGCTCAGTTGGATAGAGCAACAGTTTCCTAAACTGTAGGTCGGAGGTTCAATCCCCCCCGTGGTCGCCAGTTTTTTACCAATGAGCTTACATGGTTACTTGGGCCTACTACTTAGGTCACAGTGCATCCGCCTGAAAACACTCGACTTTTAGCCAGCATCCTTCAAATTCATACAGTCCGATATGTACGTCATAGGCATACAATTGTATGCTATAAACATACATATGAATTTACTCGCTCAGATCCTATCAAGCCAAGTTCGTGCCGAAATTTTTCGTCTGCTTTTTGGCGACGACAAAATTTCAATTCATCTTCGTGATCTTCAACGCCAATCAGGTTTATCGATTGGCACGATTCAAAAGGAAATTGCTCATCTTAAAGCATTAGATCTCGTCACGTCCGAACGCGATGGCAATCGTCTTTACTATACTGCGAATGCCGATCACCCGCTGTACAAAGAAATTTGCGGTCTTGTTGAAAAAACATCCGGCATTGCAGAGCGATTGAAAGATGCTTTGAGTTCGGTAAAGGGAATCGAGTGTGCATTTATTTTTGGATCTTACGCAAAAGGCGAAGAGAAATCCCATAGTGATATCGATCTGATCGTAATTGGAAACGTTGGACTTCGTGTACTATCTTCAGTCTTCAAAAATCTCACAGAAAAAACTCAGCGCGAAATCAATCCGCATATTTATTCTATTAAATCCTGGGAAGAAAAATTGAAGAAGAAAGATCACTTCATCAAAAGTGTCTTGAGCGAGAAAAAAATCTTTCTGATTGGAGACGAAGATGTCCTTAGCTGATTGGGCCAAAAACGGCTGGCTTCGCCCACATAAGCCAAGCAGAGACGAAATTAAAAATCTTTTTGAGATCGTGGAGCGCGATCTGAAAGATGCTTCTACTAAGGGAATTTCAGACGACTGGAAATTCGGCATTGCTTACAATGCAGCTTTGAAGCTGTGTACGATTCTTCTTCACACTTCAGGCTACAGACCTGAAAAGAATTTGGCGCACTATCGAACTCTGCAATCATTGCCTCTCATTTTAGGTGATAAACATAAATCAAATGCAGACTATCTCGATACTTGCCGCAAGAAGCGCAATGAAACTGAATATGATTTAGCTGGCAATGTCAGTGACGATGAAGTCCAAGAGCTTTTTGATTTCTGCCAGGAATTGAAAAATGACGTCGTAGCTTGGCTTAAAAAAAATCACAAGGGTTCATACTTTTCCACGATGATTTTAGCATCGCCGAAAGAAATTCGATTACGTGTTTTAAAAAAATGTTGTATAAAATCAACAGGATAGTTCAGTTCGGATATTGACAAGCATGGTTCGCCAGTTTTTTACAGGCACTGAGGATTCCAATATAGGGCTGCTTGAGACTGATTGAACTCAACAAACTCCACTGGCGTCGGTCGTTACTTACATTTCTTGCCTGTGAGAACCTTGTGGACGTCGTTCTTGGATCCCGTCAACGGCGAAACTTTGGTCGGCTCGGTTGACTTGAAGAAAGTCTCAAGCGCAGAGGGGTCATCGACAAAGAGGCCCTGCATCTCGAGCGCTTCGCCACCTTTTCCCACGAACACAGTTCGATCTTTTGTTGTTTTTTTGAGTCCATCAAGGAGGTTGGAAAGGTCATATTGAATCGTAAAAAAGTTTACGTTCGGATTACGCTGCTGGAGTGTTGTGAACCGGTCGACCATATCGCCATAGGCCTCAGAAGCCGCGATTTCCTTTTGGCCTTTGGCAGGGAACTGGTAAAATACACACCAACCTTTGCCGGCTATACATGTCTTAAGTGAATCGCATTCAGTTCCAGCTTGGTTTCCCGCCAAGCTTGGCACGAACGTCAATGACAGAAATGAACAACAGACTAGCAAGCGCTTCATGAACCTATCCTTTCTCAGGGTGGCAATGATTATTACGAGTCTAAAGGGATTCGGCCAAAAAATCGCGATAAAATTGGATATAGGCTTCTTTGAGTTTGGGCGAGGTGCGGGCGCCATGCCAGCCGCCGTTGTCGGGATTAAAGGTTTGCCAGATAAAAGGGATGACGACCTTGATTTTTTCCTCGGTCTTAACCATTTTGCGGTAGTAAGGGACTTGATTGAGATGTTTGGCTTCATTCTCGGGATTACTGACTTCGTAGCCGGCGGGCGGGACGGCCATTAGATATCGTGGCCGTTGGTCGACGGCCTCCAGTTTGGCCATTTCAACTTTGAGCTTGTCGTAATAAGAGGGAATCGTCGCCCGTTCGCAGCGAAAAAAATTGTCGTAGCAATCCATGCCGAACCAGTCAAAACTCGGTGGCAAGCGATAGCCCTTGTTGAGCTCAATGGCGGAAAAGATCACCGCAATTGGCAACTGCGGATATCGGCTTTTGAAGTAGCTACCGACGGTTTCGAGGCTTTGGTAAATTTCGTCGACGGTGCGACCTTTTTGGTCTCCGTTGAGGTAGGGCTCATCCATTGGATAAAAGGCGATGATGACGTCGAGATATTGATCCATAATATCAATTGCCCATTGGACGCGTGTTTGCCAATCGTCAAACAAGCGCATTTGCTCATCAAAAATGAGCCAGGGAAAATGCACCATCGCCTTCAGGCCAAGTTCGCGGCAGCGCTGAAGTCGTTGGGCTAATTCGCCCGAGGCAATAAAAACAAAATTCGACTTGTCTTTGAGTTCGTCCAGATCCTCGATGGTGCCGATCCCATCCATTTGGCTGGCATAATAGCCAAAGAATTTTTCCCGCACAGGCGGTGTTGCGGGCGGGTGAGTGTCGTCGAGTGAGTTTTGCGGCAAATGGGTGTTGGCAAAATAAGGCGAGCAACTAACGAGTGCAACAAGTCCCACCAAAATCGCCGCCCGCATGAGAACCCCATTTGATCATGAGTTTACTCTCGACATATCGGTGTTTGGCTCAGCCACCAACAGTCGCAATCTGCTGAGCTCGCTTTTGGGCTTGCGACCAAGGTCGAGCGCGGACCTCAAACGAGGTCGAGCGAGCGCGCCCCACCGGCGGCATCGCCGATCAAGAACACCTTAACTTCAGAGCCGTCACGTTTGGCGAGAGAGTTGGCCAGGCGAAGGCCGTTGTAGCAGCGTTCGATGCCGTAAGGGCTATCGTTAATAATGACTAGAATTTTCATTCACTTTCTCATTGAGTAGAGAATCAAATTTAGCACCGGCTAAAGATTTGAGGTCGGCGTCGATGAGGTTGAGACCGCGACCGTGGCCTTCTCCTCTTCCTGAGAAAGTCCACTCGGAACCGGCGCGATGGATGTTGTCGGGGCAACTGAGTAGGCGCAATTGATTGCGCA
>JADZEO010000085.1 GCA_020850475.1 Bdellovibrionales bacterium
TGCGATTTTGAATACCAGTGAGTTCACGCGGACTGAGCCCCTCAAACAAGTGAGCCAAGGCGGTGGCGGGCACCGGTTGCGAAGTGATGAGGAGCACATGGAGCTGCGGATCGCGCAAGGTCCTTAAGACATTCCACAGCCCACGGTGTTCATAAAGTTCAATGCCCTTGATGCCGGCAATTTCGGCTGGCGGCAAATTCAGTGACGGGACGGCAATCAGCATGACAGGGCGACCCGCGTCTTTGCGAGACTGCCAGGCGGTGAGTTGGGCCCGTTGCTCACGGAGTTCACGACCGCGCAACGAGAGTCGCTGGCGCAATTGATGTAAACTGGTCGCGGGGCGATCCTCGCGGACGTCGACGCGACAGCGGCTAGAGGCACCCGTCGCCGTCGGGGGTGCGGCTAGGGTAAAGAGGAGCAACGACGTGGCAATGAGGAGAGCCCATAAGGAATCCCGCCATAAGCGCGTATGCAATCTCACCAAGCCTCCTCGATATTTTAAACGCACGATCTGACAGGTTTATTCAAGTTCTGTACCAGCCACGGCGTGAGTCAATACGAACCGAGTTTGCGCTATTGAGTTTCAGGGACAAAAACGGTCTTAAACTAAGACTTGAGAGCCTCAAATCGGCACCCTACAAACGTCGAGATTTTTTCACCAAACTGTCTCAGAAAATTCGAGGGGTCGTTGAGATCAGCTCTGGTGGGGGATTGCGCGGATATAAAATCTGATTTTAGAAGACATAAAAAAGCCCCGCTAGTGCCAACTCAGCCAGTGGGCTATAGTGAGAGAAATAGGTCCGTTTTTGGACCGCGAGAGGGGGTGATGCCTATGGATAAATGTGTGATAAATTCCAAGGCGGAGGTGGTCGCCTCATAATCCGTTTATGAGTGCTGACTAATAGCCTTTATCCTAGGCCGAGAGACTCCTCTTGGCCTTTTTTTTTGAGTAACATAACGCATAGCAAACTAACAATTTAAGTTTTGCTCTTCTCTGCGCGTCGCTCAAACCCACAACTGGCAAAGGTTCCACGGGGCGTTCCACAAAGTGCGTTTTTAGAGGCGAAGATTTGAGAGTGAGTCACCAAAGCTTAATAAAAAAATAAAAAAAATCTTGCTCCGGTTGCTAAAAAAGTTACGATTACGTCTGTGGGGGGGCGATGTTAGGCAGGAAGACATGCTGAAGCACGGATGCTTCCATCGTCCTTTTTATTTATCTCCACGCTCAAAAAATCCCTAAACTGATAATGATTCGAGTGCCACCGTCGGTTTAATGCTGACGCGATCGGCACTGACCTCGAGGACTTTGGGGATGGCCGTAAGATCATAGAGAAGCTGGTTTAAGCGATGCACCGTCATCCGCAAGCGGTGATAATTCTCGGGAGAGTAACTATCTTGCCAGAGCAACTGAATGACCTCGTCAATGGAGTATTCGTTTCGTTGAGTCATTGCATCGAGCAGAATGAGCATGCCCTTTTTGCGAGAGAGATCCAGCTCCTTATTTTGGAAGGCGACCGTGCGCTTTTCGCGCGAAAAATTGATTCGCAGGTCATCGCTGGCGAGATAGGGCCGCATCCGATTGAGCCAAAAGGCCTTTGACTGAGGAGTGAGGGAGCTGAGAATCAAGTTGATTTTGTTACGGAGCTCTTGCGCTAGTCGCTCATCGGCCGTACAGCTGAAATACAAGATTAAAACACGCAGGTAGCAACTCCAGGAAAGGACCGACGCTAAATCCGATAACTCACTCAGGTCGCGTCGTTGATCGGGGGAGTAGGCCAACAACGCAATTTCTTGCTCAAAGGAGTCGCTGGCCCGAGCGAAGGCGCCATAAGATTTCATCTCCTCATTTAAAGGCAGCCCCCGGATGAGCATTTCCTCGAGGAAGTCAAAATAGATCAAGCGCCGATCGGTTTCGATCAGACTCTGATCGTCCACAATGACTTTGGCTCGCGCCCAGGCGTGATGGGGGCCGATGAGATTGATCTCGGCCAACATCAGGCTGTGTTGAATTTCAACATCCAAGTACTTGGGTGATTCGGCTCGTTGAAGACTGATGAGTTCGGTGTAGTAAGAACCGAGCTCGTCGGCGCCGTTAAAAAACGACTTGAGTCTTACAATTTGCGGCAGCACCCGAAGATACAGCATTTGTCTTTGATCAAAATCTTGCAGATCTTGGCTGGCGGTAAAGGCGGCCTCGTACATCTCGAGGGCACCAACTAAGTCTCCGTCTTCTTCTTGATTTTTGCCAATCGCCAGACGGACCACCACTTTCGATTCGGTCGTCAGCAAGTGGTCCACTTCATTGACCGCGCGGAGCAGCCGTTGGTGGTAAAAGCGCCACTTGGCGGTTAAGTCGAGTTGATAGCAAATCCCCGCGAGGTCGGCGAGGAGCTTCACATTTTCGCCGTACTTTTCAATGGCGCGCAGATAGGTGTGATAGGCCTGTTCCAGGTCCCCAGAAAATTCGGCAATCACTCCGCGCAAGTGTTCTAAGATGCGATGTTCAGTCCGATCAGAAGCTGGAAAGGCCTCGATGGCCGCCCCAGCCGCACTCAACTCGCCCCGCTGGATCAACTCCAGGGTCTTTAAGCGAAAAGTTTGAATGTCAGCGCCCGCTTCCAAAGTCATTATCTAATTCCTTGATGGGGCCGGGGGTTGACGAAAGGGTGGGCCAAAGAAGACTTCTTCCCAAGCCCGGACTTCTGGAAGATGGCCGTTTCCACCGCGAATACGCGGTCTGGGTCCTCCGGAAATGCGCACGTTAAATCCGCTCAATAGGGGACGACTCAGGAAGTGGTAAACATCAAACCGGCCGGCTTCGGTGGTGCGGGGTGAAGGTTGGTTGGCGAAGCGATTGAGGTTCTTTAGGTCAGTTTGCAGCAAGAAGGTCTTAAAAACCTCTTTGGCCTCCGCCCGCTGTTTGGCAATCACAGGATCGGTGGGGATCTTAATCAAGTGTGAAAGGAAATCTCCCTTAATCGAATCATGAATGTACTGAGGGGCATATTGGGCCAAGACGCGGATGGCGTTGAGTTTTGCATCGGTGGGTGGGCCTTCCGCCGCACTGATAAGACCGGCTAAGCGTTGGGTCCGATAGTGGGGAGCAAAGGCCACGAGAGGAAGAGCCAGCGGCAATAAGTTTGCCGACTCAGACTCCAGATATTTGGCGAGGCAAACGCGCCGACAGTTGTCCTGAAGAAAAGGGAACTGGCGCGAGGAATAGTCGTAGTTGGCGGGCAAAAGAATTTCGCCTCTCGAGCGCAAGTCGTCGATCATGGTCTTTTCCACTTGAAATGCCCGCATAAAAGCAAAGACATTGGCGATCAGTGGGTTGGCTAAGATGGTTTCTAAAGCCGGCATATTCCCGGCAAACTGTTGGTCGAGAGCCAGATTCGGCGCAATTTGTTTCCACTCCGCAGTGCCCGGCCAAAACCGGCTATCAAAATAGATGGCCATCTCGTGGGCCACCAGTTGAGCCAGAAAGGCGTAATTAAGGTCAGAGCCCTCCGCGGCCGACCGGCGCACCAACAAAACGGTGTTATTGGTGTAGGGGTCTGTCCAGGAATCAAAGGCAAAGTGAGGAGCGTCGGTGACGACGATCATGTAGAGCCGAGTTTGCCCTGCCGCCGGGCGCACGCTCAGCTTACTTAAGACGTGGTCGGGGCTTGGGTAGACCATAGAAGTTACGGCTGATGGCCGCCACAAGCACGAAGCCGCAATCACATTGGCGGCGCGGCTGCTCACCGAAAGGTGCATCTCGATGAGCTGCGGATTTTGATTCAAAATTCCGGCACAAATTTGCTGACCGAGTTCGGTCTTCATTAAATCAATCGTGATCGTATCAATGAGAGTTTGAATTTCGGGGCGACTGGAAGGGAAAAAAACCTCGTAAGAATAACCGTGACTGTCTTCGAAGCGGAAGTCTCCACTACGAGTTAAGTCGCGCAAAAGATCGTCTTTAGAGGAAAGAATCCGATCCACTGGGATGAAACGGTTCGGCCGCCGTGCAGGGTCGGCCATCAAGGCTTGAGACCCCATCGTGGCCACCGCAATTAAACTCACCATCCAATAAGTCAGCTTCGCCCTGAGTATTCTTAACCCGGTCGTCATTTCCACCTCGCCGAAGGTATAACTTTATGCGTCAATTTGCATAAGAATGCAAATGATTACGAGTGAATAGAGTTAAAGTTATGAAATCACTGGAAAATTTTTCACAGCTCGCAATCCCCCCTCGGAGCTGCCCCACCCGGCGGTCGGGTAGGGAAAGTGCAATTTTTTCTAATTGTGAGGTTCAACAGGTGTGAACATTTGTGCACATTTGTTTGTTTCGAGCCTAGGGGCGTCCTGGTAACTTGTGTTCACCTTTTGGTCTTCCTTTTATGATTGCAAGAGATGGGATGTTGCCTTTTTTGTTGCCTTCGAGGGGGAGTAGAGAAGCAGCACTCTTGTGATACCACCCTCTCCGAATATGGAGAGGGTTTTTTTTTTGCCCCGACCGGGCTGCCCAATTTTGGCATTCAAATGTTAAAGGGTTATGCGAATTAGCGGTTTTTGAGCAATATAAGGAGTGGTGCCGCAGGCCCCGGATTTGCTCAAGTTGATTGCTGATGGACCGGCGTCCCCAACGACCTATTTATTCTCAAGCCCTTGTGACCAGCCTGATTTATTTGGTGCTGGCGTCGATGCTGCTGTGGGTTGGGGCTTGCGCTCCCCGTCGCTCGGGAGGCCCACGGCCGCCCCAGCCGGCGGCGGGTGGTCCTGTCGATTATAAGCTCGGTGATCAACCCAATAATCCCAGTGCTGGGGCAGGGGTTATCCAACTCAGCCCTTCGCTGCCGATGGTGAGTGGGGCGGTTGCCAGGCCGGCGAGTTTGGTGCGGTTTGAATCGCCGGTGATTGAACCACCACAAGGAAATAATCGCGAAGTGACCTTTCGAGTTGAGGTGATCAGTGAGTCCGGAAGAATTCCCGTGGTACTGTCTGGATCAATAAATTCAGCTGGTCGGTTTAATCTTGATGAACAACGTCCCAGTGCCAACGGCGCCCCCATCCGCGCAATTGGCCAGTGCCTTGAGCTGAGTCATTGCCGCCAATTGTACGTGGATATTTTCTACATCGAAAACGGACAACATCGGCGCCAGCAATTTCAGCACATGGGAGGCCTCACCACCGCCGCGCAGCCGCCGGCCGCGAGTGGCGGCCAGCCACCACCCGCGCCGCGTGGATCCAATCAGCCGTCCGGCGCACCCGCTGTGGGGGCCGGGCAAAAGTGTGATGAATTCCAAGGATGTGAAGGGGAGTATGTCGGTCACCAAGTTGATGAGCCCTTTTATGAACCCTTGCGCGATTGGCGAGGGACCACTCCGCCCATCCCACCTGCCGCGCCGACGCCCCCGGCAGATGGTCGCAGTCTCCCAAGTCCTGAGCCGAGAGCTGGGCAACCAGCCAAAGAGCCACCAGGAGCTGAATTGCGGGGAAGACCAGCCCCCGGAGTCGAACCCGCACCCGGTGAAATTTCCCCACCTGCGGCGCCGCCAAGCTCCGGAGAAATTGAGCGTCGCCAACCCCATCCCGAAGTCCCCCCGCCGCGAAGTCGAGACCCGATTGCTGGCGATAGCCCGCGTGGCCGGGCGAGTCCCCTCAGTATTGATGAGGTCGATTTGCAGGAAGGGGCGCAGAGCGTGGGGCTTCCGTATACGATTTGCTTTGTACCTTGTGCCCAGGGGCTTTGTCAGAAGCAAGAGTGTGGCCGCCGCGATACGAACCGAAGGTACGGTTCCCTGACTGAGGGAACGCAAGGGCCTAATTTTATTGAGTTGGGCGGTGGACCCGGCTTTGAAAAAATAAATCCGGGGCGTCAACACCACTACGGATCAGGCTTACTCGTGCGCCTGCTCGAAAAGAGTTCCCAATTGTACCGGGAACAGTTTGATCCACGTTCTGTTTTGCAGATTAATGACATGAGTAAGCGCAATGGTGGCCCGCTGGGACGCCACGCATCTCATCAAAGTGGCCTGGATGCTGATATTGCGTACTTGTCGACCCAACCCGGCTGGCGTTCCTTCTTAGATCAAGAGGGGAAACTCATTGAAGGTTTTGAGGTCGAGAAAAACCTGCAGTTCTTTAAGCTGTTGGTAGATTCAGGCCATGTTAACCGCATCTTTGTGGATCGCCAGATCAAGGATGCCGCTTGCGCCTGGGCCAAGGACACCAACCAACTGCCACAATACCGCGATACTTTGCTCCGGCTGCGCCATTACCCCGGACACCACGATCACTTTCATCTCCGCCTGCATTGCTCGCGCTTTTATCCGTTGTGCCGCGATCAGCAGCCGCCGTCCGATTTAGACTGTCCTTAATTTTTTAGAATCTTGCCAGAGTCGGCTTCTTTCCATTAGATTGCCTGCCCATGAAACATATCAAGTGGGTTTTCTTTATTCATGTGGTGAGTTTAACGATGGCGGGTTTTTCCTTTACGAGTTGCACGCGTCTCAAGAATTGGTGGGCCTCACGCCAAGAAATTCCGTGGCACAAGAGCGGTATGGAGTCAGCGCTACTCGAAGCCCAAAAGACGAAGCGACCGCTGTTTGTGTACTGGGGAGCGGTGTGGTGCCCCCCGTGCAATGTGCTCAAAGCCAAAGTTTTTCCTGAGCCGGAGTTTCGAGCCGCCATGGTGCCCTTTATCCCGGTGTATCTCGATGGCGACACGGAGAGTGCCCAAGTCTGGGGCGAAAAACTCAATGCCAGTGGCTATCCAACGCTGATGATTCTCGATCCCGCCGGCAAAGAGGTGGTGCGATTGTCGACTTCAGTTTCAGTGGCGGAAATTGCCGAAGTCATGCGCGACGCCTATCAGGTGATCCATCCAGTGCCCGAATTGCTGAGTCAGATTCAGGCTGGTTCGCTTAAGCCCGGCGCTGAGCACTGGCGTTTGTTGGGCCGCTATTCTTGGCCACAGGATGCTGCATTTGAAGACAAGCGCGGCGAATGGGGTGAAGCACTGTGGAAACTCAAGGACCAAGTTCCGGCCGAGCTCGCCGTGGAGCGGGCCCGCTTGGGCTTGGTGGCCTTGTACTTAAAGCTTGACGACAGTTCGGGAATACTTCCTCTCAATGTCATCGAGCGATCGGAAATTCTCAATTGGATTAATCAATTGCTGGCAAAACCAGAACTTCTTCCTGAAGTGGTCGGTGACTTAAGCACACTCGGGGGAGCTCTGGTCAAAGGTCTGTTTGATGAAGTGGACCGCGAAGCCAAGCTCAAGTTTGCGGAAAAATTTAAATCCGTCCATCAGCAAATTCGGCAAGCGCCAGGATTGGGTTGGGACTTTCGGCTCAACACGCTCAATCCGGCGGTGGATTTGGCCAGCACCGATGCGGCGTTGTTTGCCTTAACGGAGGCAGACAAAAAATCGATTCTTGAGGAATGTGAAGCGGCCTTGTCCGGTGTGGGCAGTAAAGAGCAACGAGTCGCGGTGGTCAGTGACGTTAGTTATTACTTGGGTGAGGCCGGTTATAAGGATCGGGCCAAGGAAGTCTTACAGAAGGAGTTAGCGACGGGTTACAACACCTATTACACGATGTCAGGGCTGGCCTACCTGGCCAATAAAGTCGGTGCCAAGGATGAAGCCCTCGACTGGTATGAAAAAGCTTTTCGCGCGGCGGACGGTCGAGCCACCCGCATTCAGTGGGGTGGGAAGTACCTCGTTTACTTGATTGAGCAAAAGCCGAAGGAGCAACAGCGGATCTGGCAGGAACTCAAGGGCTTCTTTACGGAAAACCTCAAGATGAGCGACGCTTTTCTTGGACGCAATCGCAAGGTCCTCGATAAGCTCAAAAAGGCGGTCGTGAAGTGGCAAAAGGACACGGCAATTGCTCCGGCAGATCTGCAAAAGTTTGCTACCGAACTACAGCAGCACAACTGTTCGGCGGAGCAAGGGCAAAAACCGGAGGCCTATGTAAAGGCTTGCCAGGAATTCTTTCAAGGGTGGCAGGCCACGGCGAAGAATTGATCAATGTTTAGAGGGTTGGTCATTGCCTCGGCACCCGTCCCAAAATGAGACATTTGGTCGCGGCCTAAATTGACGGGCAGCAGGCAGCCCCTGGCACCCCCCTTGCTCTATTTTGAGTCAGGGACAGGGTGAGGGAAAGATGGAACAAAATAGCCAAAAGACTTTGGTGAGTGATGTGACTGAGCTGTCGGAGATTTTGACGGGCACACTGGAACTCGATTTAAGCTCGTATGACGAGTTGAAATCCCGGCAAGTTGCGAGTGAATTTATCAATTCGCTCAACAATAAATCATTAAAGAACGAGGATGAGGAAGCCACCAAGAATGAAGAACCGGTGGGTGAGCGTCGCCGTCACGATCGCATTGCTTCTGCTTTGCCAGCACAAGTCTATACGATTTTGTCGAATACCCCTTTTTCTCATGAGCCCACTCCAGGATATGTGGTGAATCTCAGCTTGACCGGATTGGCCATCGTTTCCGAAAGTGACAGTATTCAACGTGGTGATGTGGTTGAAATCGAAGTCATGGTTGCCAATGGGTCTTTTAGTTTAACTACGCTGGTGGTTAAGAAGACTCCCGTATTAACCACCGCCGTCGCCCAAGTTTACTACGGCCTTCGCATCATCAAAATGAGTCCGAACGCCCTGGGCTCGATTGAAGCTTTGCTCGGTTTCGAGAGAGCTTCCTAAAACCACGACTAAGGACTATTCCAATCTCAAGATGATCCGCCGATAAGTTACCTATCGGCGAGGTCTAGCAGTTTGGCTATCAAGGGTCGTCATCCATTAACCAATTCAGTCAGTCAGATTTGGGCTGTCGTGCTGTTGTTTGCCGCGGCGGTTGGAGCCGGGGGAGCAGAAACCTCACCCGATCCCCTGGGCGCTCTCATCAGTCGTTTGGAGCGACAGGAGCGGGACTTACCCACCTTTTTTTACCGCGCCTCTCAACCCATTGAGGTGTTTGATCAAGCGGTCGGGGGGCGGCGAGTGATGAGCTTGGAAAAGGGAGATCTCTTGCCCTTTTTTGGAGAGTCTTCTGGCCGTGCCCGAGTGCGGACCGTAGGTTATGACACTCTCTATGCCGAGACCTCAGGGCGCTCACAGCGCCACAGTTCTTCGGAAGCAAATTTGATTGACGTGTATCTCGACGTGCCCTCGGGACAACCGGTGACCATCACCTCGATTCCCGGAAAGACTTGGCGGGACTGCGGTCCACAGGTTCCTGAGAATGAACGACCATGTGTCGCGTGGCCTCGGGGTGGACCCGAAACCAAATTGAAGATTCGTGACGGTAAAGTGATCGAGGAAGTCGACCCCGTGACAGGTCAAAGGCGTCCTCAGCTCTATTACTTGGTTGACGTCGAATATCCCACTGTCGAACATGGAACCAAACAAGAGAGAGGATGGGTCAGTGCCCAGTTGGTGCGATCGGACCCCTTGCCCCGCAGTGATCTTTCACTCGGTGAGGTTCAATATACCGCTCCTCCCGACAAAAAACCGGACTGCAAATGTGGTCCGAAGACGCCCACGGACCAAATTAAAGAACAGCTCGAAATTGCCCGTCTCCAACCAAGCGAGTTGGCGCGGCAGGCTTTGCGACATGTGGGGGCGTGTGTGTCAGGGCAAACCAATCCGGCGAGTGCGGCCAACCCGTTTCGATCGTTCTTGGGAAACCACTGGGCGGCTCGGCGCGATCAAGTGTATTTTCGTCAGGGCGAACACAATATTACGGGTCAACAGATGTTTGCAATCGATGCCATCGCCAGAACCATCTTTGGTGAAATGCGCGGCTGCTTTCGCAACGGAATTCGTTACCCGATGGCGGTGGCTCGAGTGATTTTAAATCGGGCTTATTACGTCAAAGCCAAGGGTAAGACCTTGCCCTTTGTTAAAGACACGCAAAATTATCAAAGCATGTCCGTGGAAGAAATCGTTCCCTTTGTAGCCTCGGCGTCAGCGCAGTTTTCTCCTTGGAACCGTGACGATCCCAACTTGAGACACATTCTTTGTCCGGAGCGAATGGATGCCGAGTCGCGGAGAATTTGGGAGAAGAGTGTCGAGATCGCCACCTCAGCCATTTTGGATCGAGCTCAGTTTGGTCGCGACACCCAACAGGTCAGTCACCTCCACTTTAGTTCGGGTATGACGCCCGGGTGGGCGGCAAACTACAGTCTCGACACGCCTCGCGTGGGATCAGCGCCAATTGATTCGCGTCGGTGCCTGCGCTTGTGGGGGAGCCCCGAGTCCAGGACTTTTCGCTGGAGTACCAGTTTAGTACAGCCTTTGCCCGAAGTGGTTTCGGACCTTGATTTAGGTCTGATAGAAGGCTCGTTTCATTAAGTCAACTGCCCTGAATTCCGATAGTTACTGAGTGCTGGAGGGCGATTGGCCAAAAACTACCGTCATGTAGGTAAATATATCTTACTCGAGCGACTCGGCGCTGGTGGCAGTGGTGAAGTCTATTTGAGTTACGCGCAGATGGGGCCCAAGCTTTATCAGTTTTTTGCCATCAAACTTTTGATTGCCGAACAGACGAGCAACCCCAAAGCCCTTAAGATGCTGCAGCGAGAAGCTTCCTTGGCGAACGTGCTCAAACACAACTCAATTGTTTCGCTTTATGAGTGTGGACAAGAGGACGGTTCCTTTTTTGTGGCGATGGATTATGTGAACGGTCTACCGCTGAGCCGTCTCATGCACCATCACATGACCCGCAAACCGATTCTGAGGATCGAATATGCTCTGTATATCGCGCGGGCGGTGGCGGCGGGACTGGAGTATGCTCGCACCTGCAAAGATCCAGAGACGGGCAAAGAGCTGAGTATTGCGCATCGAGATATTTCTCCCCAAAACATCATGGTTAACTTTGAGGGGGAGGTCAAAATTATCGACTTTGGCCTCGCTCGATCATCAGGTTTAGGGGACAAGACTCAGTCAGATCAGGTCATGGGAAAACTCAAGTACATCAGCCCCGAGCACGCCGGCGGAGTGAGTGTCGATCACCGCACGGACATCTTTTCGTTGGGCGTGGTCTTATGGGAAATGCTGGCGGGTCGCCGATTTTACAGTGACATGGATGACGCCCAAGTGATTGCTTGGCTGAATGATCCGCAGTACAAGTCTTTGCGAAAAATTGTTCCCGCGGTAACTCCGGAGCTCGACGAAATCGTCAAAAAGGCCGTGGCGGGGGACATCGAGCAGCGTTACCAGACAGCAGGGGCCCTCCATGATGCCCTCAATCGATACTTGAACAAGAACTATCCGGATTTTTCTCCGAGTGAGTTCCGCCAGGTTTTTCGCGATACTTTCATTCAAGACATGAAAGACCGCGAAAAAATGCTATCGGAGTTTCTGATTGATCTCGAAGGAAATCAAAAGAAGCACGAAAAAACCTTCGACGAATATGCCGACATGGTCGATCGGATCGGGGTCGTGGCCGAAACCGTGCAAAACCCCAAAGCCAACGATGAAAAAGCGGTCGAGAGATTCCGGGCCGCGCGAACCGCAATTACCGAGCGCAAAAAACGCGTGCGAGGAATGTGGCGGCATTACGAGCTCAAGCAGACGATTTCCTACGCCTGGAAGTTCATGGTGGCCTTCCTCGTGCTTACCTTGATCTGGTCTAAAGTGACCAATCAAACGTACAAGCAGTTTTGGCATTCCTCCTGGTCAGCTGTTCGCCGGGTCGCTGGGCTCAACCCCGAAACGAGGGATCTGGCGAGTCTAAAAGCGGAAGTCGATGGAGCCAAATACAAGTATCCAGAAAAGCCCTTTACTGTGCAAATTCGCACGCGACCGACGGGCGCTCGTATTTATCAAAACGGCAAACTCCTCAATCTCAAAACTCCGGCCTTAGTTCGAGTTTCTGATGCTGAGAGTGCCAAAATCACCCTCGAATCCAAAGGATTTGCCGCGAAGAGCGTGCTCATTAAGCCCTTTGAAGAAGACCTTTTCTTTGATTTTCACTCGAGCAAATAGAGAGGGGTTTTAATCTCAGCCCCAAGGCCCGCCATCTCTTTTGTGTAACATAATATATCTTATCAGAAAATTACCATGATGAGCGAAACCACTCCAAAATCCAACGCCCGGAGAATAAAAGTTCTTAGCGTCCCTGGTCTTTGATCTTGATACCCCTCTCTTCTAGCGAAAACCTGCGCTAGGCTTAACTTATGACCAAAAAAATGCGCACCCCAACGACCCTAAGTTTGTTTTTCCTGGGCCTGGTTCTATTTGCTCCTCAAATGACTCAGGCACGCGTCGACTTTAACTGTTTCGCGCTTCACGGTATGCCGATGCAGGCCTTTGAGCTCGGCAATATCAATTGTCCCACTGGGAAACGCCAACGAGTGGCAACTAATGCCAACGCCGACGTCATCTGTATGTATCAGGCAATTTGCCAACCCTTGGCGCCCGGAGAACGGCCCACTTCGCTCACCAGTGATCAAATCGCGCAACTTCAAACCAACTATCCGGCCATGGCGAGTTCAAACTTTAAACTCTCGGTCATTTCTTGCGCCGGCAAGGGTCAGGTGGCAAATGGCAATCTCACCTTTGTCAATTGCCCACCGCCAAATGTCTGCCAGCGAGACGTGATGTACAACATCAGCTTTGCTCCAAATCTCTATCCCGGACAAAATACCGTAAGTCCTCAACCCCATATCGACAAGGCAACCCAATGAATCGAATTCTACTTATTTGTTTGATCCTGCTGACACCGGTCTTTGGCTGGGCGGGCGGCTATTTCACTCTTGAAGGTCTAATTAAAACGACGGGTTCGGAGACCCTCACTCTCAGTGACGATTCCAAAATCTACGTTCTTGATTTGGCTAAGTTAGGACCCGAGCAGGCGAAAAAAGCCACCTCGGCCAAAGTGGGAACGAGCGTTCAGCTGCAAGTCCCCTTCGACGCAATTCAATCAGTCACAAAAAAATAGCTGTTTCTTATAGCCAGCGACGATGAACACTCGTGACTGGCCTCACCACTTAGACTTGAGTTGCTTCAAAGACACTCGGCGCCCGAGCTGACTTCTTCTTTTTGATGAACAAGGCCACGGCCGCTAGGAGTCCCAAAGCCACATAGATCATCATCGAACTATCACCACCGGCATGTTTATCCGCGGCCAAGCCAGGCACTGTTGGGGTGCCTTCCACTGAAGGCGGCACAGCCCCGGCTACATCTCCGCCCGGTAAGGGAGGAGGAGGCGGAGGAGGTGCTTGGTTGGCCGAAGCCATGTCCTGCAGTCCTGACTCAAAATCAGAGCCACCGGGGACTGGAGGTGGCGGAGGCAGAGTTCCCGCCCCACCCGCTGCGCCAAAATCCTTGGCTGCCGCTGCGGCCGTCGCATCCAACTCAGGAGTCGGCGCGGAATTGTCGGCCATCTTGGTGTTCAATGAGCCCAGATCATCTTTCCAATAACGAAGAGACAAACCTTCGCTGACTTCATCCTTAGACTCGACAGAAGCGTTGGTCGCCCACACTTCCTTCCAGGCATCAGGAAAACCGAGCAAAGACTCAGAGAACGAGCGAATGTTGTCACCCACTTTGGTCACGTACTCTTGAGCGACTTGCCCCACATCTTCATAAGCCACTTTCATAGTCGAGGAGTCTGTTGGGCGACTGGGAGAATTGTAATAGAGCTTGTCACCCGTCTTGGCCCCACGAGCGAGGTGTGGGTTGTCCTCTAAGAGTTGAGCCGAACGATCCTCACCGAAGATCTTTTGGCTCACGCTTGCCAGATCCGTGTCTGTCCTAAATATATAGACTGTGTTCAGCAGGCGACCATTTTTTTCAAAAGGCACGTCTTTAATCTTTTTAACTGGAACCCAACCTTGTGCCGGGGCCTCGCCGCCGCCGTCAGCCGCGGCGACTTCACCTGATGCACCTGGTTCTTCCACCTGCGCATCGGGGTAATCACCACCTTCAGCACCCGCCTCAGCGGTTTCACCGCCAGCTTTTGCCGGGGGCTCATTCATCGCCTCTTCCGAGGACCCATCGAGAGCCTCCAAAGTTGGCTCGCCACCTTCTTGAGCAACTTCGCGATCGGCACCTTCTTCACCCGCCGCTTCGTCGCCGCCCTCTTCGTCGAAATCTTCGAAGCCTTCTTCATCACCTTCGGCGACTTCCTCGCCGCCTTCGCCGCCTTCTTCTTGGAAGTCTTCGTCTTGGAAGTCTTCATCGGCAAATTCTTCTTCACCTTCGGCTTTTTCACCGCCTTCTTCTTCACCTTCGGCAACTTCGTCGCCACCCTCTTCTTCTCCCTCAGCGGCCGCTGCTTCATCACCTTTTTCCTCATCTTCGTATTCAGAGGCAAATTCCTCGTCGGCGCCCTCTTCGCCACCTTCGCTCAGACTCTCTTCGTCGCCACCTTCTTCCTCAGACATGTCTGAAGTGGCTTCATCGATTTCCGAAACAATGTTGGAATCTTCGTCGGTTCCTTCACCGCTCGTCGAGCCGCAAGACCACAGCCCCACGCTAAGGAGAACAACCAGCAAAGTGCGAATGACAGATAAATATGTTCCCATAAGCATCCCTTCCTACTGGATATTATCGTATGTGTGGAGCAAATTCTTAACAGGACCGAGCCCCGTCAACAGTCGAGAATTGCAGCGGAACTAGGCCTTAGAAGGGATCCCCGCAGAACTTTTCGCCGCAAAAAAAAATGGCCCCCGTTAGGAGGCCACAAAGCGAATGGGGTGAACCAAGATCTCTTTTTCTAGAGAGAATCTTGGTTTTATGATTGAGCAAATTTAATACCATCCAACCCATCGGCAGAGGCCGAGGGGTTCCAAGTTATTTCAATGGGTTGCTCGCTAAGGCGCGAGTAAAACATTGAGTCACTTTAAGGCCCAAGACGCGATTTGCGTCCCTTCCCGGCGCCCTCGACTTTCGTGCTGAAGTGAGACCAAGCATTTTCGACTTTTGTCTTAGGACGAACCGCGAGACTTCTCAATCCGATACAAACATTTGAAATTTCTTATGATTTTTCTACCACTTAGTGAACTTTCGACGCCCCTTGGCCGATAAGTATCTCGGACTTGGATTGTGTCTTGTGGGGAGAATTTTATGATCAATTTAAACCAGGGCAATTCTTTAAGATCGTGGGTCTTGGCATTGCTGGCACTGGCTCTGCTAGTGAGTTCTAGCACCACGATGATGGGTTGTTCTTCTGAGGGTACAAGCGATTCCGCCAGTACGGATGATGAAGACGGTGACGGTGAAAACCCGCCCGTAGGCGACATCGACGAAGCCAACTTCTGGGTTCGCCTCTATGACTCGGGCGCGCATCCCTTTCACGTTCATGCCAGCACCGGGTTCAATGACGATTGTGAGATCGCTGCCGCAGCCACCGATCAAACCGTCGATTGCGTAGCCGAAATCAACGAAGGTGACCTCTTTTTTCACCAAGCCAAAATACATTACAATGTGCCCACCAACATGTGCACCTATCTCCAACGCACTCCTTACTACTTTTACAATCAAGAAGTGGGTTATGGACCTGCCGCATTCGTTATGAACGTCACCTTTGACGTTGACGGAAATCTCACTGCTGCCACTTGCTCGGTCGACGGGTCAGCCACTACCGACTGCTCCATCGACAACACTGACTCTGACTTCCGAGAGCTCAATTTTAATCCCAATAGCGTTTCGGCCTCTTGTATTTACGACAAGGAACAGGCTGGAGGGTCCAACTGTTGTTTTGGCGATTACCAAGCCACGCTTAACGTCACCCGCAATGGTGTGTTAGTTACCTCATTTATTGACGGCAAATGGGGTGGGTCGTGGAAGTCTTGCATTGGAGGCCCGCCTGCCACTTCCGCATGGACCATTAAATCCAAAAATGGTTGGCCGGCAAGTTTGATTAACTACGTCTTCGGCGAAGGACTCAATTCCACTCTGAACTTATCACGGCTCATTGATGAGCCCAACGGTTGGGATTCGATCACCGTAGCAAACCATTACAACTCTCCATCTGCCACCCACCATTACCACACCTCGGTGACTGGAGTTGGTGGAGGGACTTCGGTTAAACCCTTTGCCGTCGACCCGATTGACGACCGCAGCGGCACGCCTCTTACGGCAACCTCAGATTCCTATGATTTTAAGTGTCTCGATAAAGCCTTTGAGGTGCGTAACCGCATTCGGTTTTACATTCGAGAATGGGATGCCTACGCTGATTACCTGGCCTACATTTCGTCGGCCGGAGTCACGTCTGACCCCGACCGCTTTGGTGAAGACGAGGGGTCCGATTGCGATGGTATTTTCGGTGAGTGTAATGATATTTGGGACCTCGATGATCTTCCCAGCTATCTGGGGACTCTAGGAATTGGGGCAGTTAACGACCGCTACGATCAGTCGGGCGGTGTTAATAACTCCGACATCAATAACCGGGGCTACTTTTTCCCCGAAATCGATTATTGATCAAGCGAGGCCAACCAGCCTCGGACCTTCATCTAGAAATCGTTTGGTGTTTTGAGCTGTGGGCAGAGGAATCTGCCCACGCGTTTTCTTTTTGCTATAGTGAGCCCATGAAGGTAGCGCCTGCCAAATTCAACATTGAATCCATCCCAGCGCACGCCACCTGGGAATTTCGTCAAAGGATTCTGCTTCCTCATCTCACGGTCGACGAGTGTCGGTTTACCAATGATGCAAGCCCTGGGGCCTTTCATCTCGGAGCCACCCGTGATGGCCAGCTGGTGGGCATCGCCTCCTTTCTCCCGGAACTAAATGAGCAGCTCAGTTACTTGGCCAAAAATCCCTTCCGCTTAAGGCAAATGGCCACTCTGCCCGAGGTCCGCCGACAAGGTGTGGGACGAAAGATCATCGAGACCGCCTATTCGTATCTTCAACTCAAAGGCTGTGAGTTGCTGTGGTGCCACGCTCGTGAAAAGGCGTTTCCATTTTACGAAAATCTCGGATTCACCTACCAAAGCGGCGTATTCGAAGTCCCTCATATCGGGCCCCACCGCCTGATGGCTCTCGAAATCGCCCCGATCGACTAACAACTTTCCCATCGATCCGCCTCGATTCGCCCCCACACCAAAGTATTGGCCGTTGTTCCCCAGCCCCAATGGGGATTCCCCTCGCGGTCGGTGGCAACGACGATCGCCGCCAAACTGAATTGACGTTGAAGTGCTTCGTTAAACAAGGTCCGTAAAGCCTCTTCAAGTGGGCACCCTCCATCGACGAGAGTTGCCAATTGCACCGCCAGACCCAAATCAATAATCTGTTCTCCTCGTCCGGTGCAACTGACCGCCACTCTCTCACTCACGAAATTGCCAGCAATGGTGGGTGTATCACCCACTCTTCCGCGCGGCTCAAATCCCACTCCGCCCGTGCTCGTAACCGCGGCAAGCTGCCCATCAAAGGAAAGTCCCACACAGCCAATGGTCCCGTGCGTGCCGCTCGGGCGCGGCCGCCCCGTGGCCTCGTGCATTTGTTGAATCCACTTGAGATAACGCTCTGGAGTTTCTAAGGTTTGAGACTCAATTCCCAGCTCCCGGGTCAGCTCCAGGGCGCCCTCGCCGTCTCTGATGCGATGTTTTTCAGGCTGAAGAAAGTAGGCAAGTTGAGAAGCAAAGGGATACTGGGTTTCGTTAATGACTGCGGAAAATCGTCGCCACCGACTCTCCATGAAACTCGCACTCAAGCGCGCTCGCCCGTCTTCTTGCAAAACCGCGCCCACGCCGGCGTTAAATCCCGGGTGTCGTTCCAACTCCCAGGCCCCTCTGAGCACCGCTTGTTCAATTGGCGACTGAGGCTCACGGTGGACCCGTCTCAACCAACTGGGTGAGGAAAAAGAAAATCGATCCTGGATCAAAGACTGGAGAATGAGTTGTAGATCCCGTCGGACTTCCTTCATTCTCTCGCCTTGCGGATCTCCCGGCCCCGCTCCGCCATGAAGCATAAGCAAAGGACCATTTTGCAGTTGCGCTCGAGAAATTCGCCCCGTTTGCACGACCACTCGAGGTGGTGTCACTTCCATTCTTGATCTCCCTTTGCAAAAGCCCAGCAAGCTGGCCATTAAACCGACCTGCTTGAACCTAACGACCTCTTTGACCCTTGTCCCTCTCTAACGCAAAGCCTCATCCTGGTCCTCTAAAGATTGGATTTAATTTCGCAAGTTCCTATAATTAATAGAGTCCCACAAAAACGACTTATGCGAGGTTGGCCTCATCATGACTTCAGCGCGGCAGATTTTTTGGAGTCTCTATGATCAATTGGAGGACCATCAAATCGATGGACTCCAACTCTCCGAAGTTCAGTTGATTATCAAATCGATTTCTCCCAAGAACCGCTCCCACTGGCTCGCGTGGCGCACCGGCGAGAAAACTTGGAAGGGGCTGATGGATTATCCTGAAGTCGAACAAGCCGCCCAAGATGCCACGCCACCCGCCCCTGGAGTGGCGCCGGATGAAGAGGTCACTAAAACTTCGACTTTTATTCGCATGGGCCAAGTGACCTTGCCGGAAGACCCGGCGGCCCTTGAGGGAACCCTGAACATCGAAGAGATCAACACCCTGGATCGTCGCTCCTCCACCCGCTTTCAGCGAAATCTCTCAGTGCTGGTCGTGGGGCCTCGGGGCGAGCGATTTACCTCAACGACGGTCGATCTTTCTCTTGAAGGGGTGCAGACTGCGGATCCGATTCCCCTCTGGTCGGGAAGTGTCTTTAGCATGGAATTACGCCGAGGTGACGAGCGCCTCGAGGTTAAATGCGAGCGCACGCCGAAAGGGGGAAATACCAAGTTCAAGATCAAGGAGAACCCCCGCGAAGATCTGCTTCGCAAGTGGCTATTGGGATAACAGCGCCTTATGGAAAGTGTTCGGTTCCATCATTGGCTCTCGCGCTTGTTCGGCTTTCATCGAACCAACAAAGATCTGCAACCGCGACTCACCACTCAACGGCTCGCCGTCGATAACGGAATCGATCGTCGCAAAGCCGCCCGCATTCACTATCCGGAACAAGGGGCCATTGGCGATCTGCCTGAGATTCATTACCTCGGCCACCCGATGAGAATTCAAGACATCAGTTTAGGTGGCACCTGTCTCATTGACGATTTGGATTTTCTCCAAGGCAATGCCGGCAACAATATCACCCTGGATCTGGTCTGGAGAGACCTCACGGTCCCCCAGGCTTGCATGATCGTGGCGGTTGGTTTTAATAAGCGCCATATTCGATTTTTGGACCTCGACACTCAATCCTACGTCCGACTCACCTTGCTGCTCAAACCCGGTTACTTGGGCATGCGGATGCGACGATTAAACCTGGAAGGTGCTCACCACATCCAAGTGGGAGCTGAGGAAATGTGGGTCGGAACTTCCGGAGAGGCCATTACGGCTTTCCCGCGCATCGACGCCAACTTTCCTTTGGGTGAAATGACTCTCTACGGCCGAACGGTTTTGGTCTATGAAAAAGCCCCTCCTGTTTACAAACAGCAATATTCGGATGGACTTCCTGGTCAACGCATCCGCGAGGCTTTGCTTCATGATTTGTTGATCTTCGCCGTCAACATTCGCAACCCCACCGACACCCTCAAAGAGTTGATCAACTGTCTCACCGACGCCTATCTCGATTACCAAAGGAATCGCCAATGAAGCCGCAAGGGCAGGTTTCCTTTGATCACTTTCAACCCAAGATTAAACCCGGCCGCATTCTTCCACAGGGTTCAAAAATCATCTACGAAACCAGCGAACCCTTTAATCAGATCATTCTCCCGATTGAGTTGGCCGATCTCTTGGTCCTGTGTACGGGTCAGTTTTCGATGCGCGACATCGTCGAGAAAATCTATAAACGTCAGGGCGTAGTTCATTTCAAGTCCGTCTTTAACACCATTTACCGCTTGAAAGATCGTGGTTTCTTAGAAAATGGCTTTGAGCTCATCGATTCGCCGACTCGTACCCACATGATTGAACCTCACCAATCAATTCTGCTTCGCCCGGTTGTTGAGGTTTTCTTTGGTCAACGGATTACCAACGACAAGACTCATCCCCTGATTTTTTATTTTCTTTCGATGTCTTTGATCGTCTTGGCGCTATTGGGTCTGCAAAGTATTCCACGCGATTTATTGACCACTAAATTTCTCCGTATCAACGGGAGCTATGCCCTCGGCATTCTTTATTTTGTTGGTCTCTCAAGCATTTTGCTTTCGCTTAAGAGCTTTATTAAAGCCATCATGCTTCTTTTTATTACCGGACGCGTTTACAACTTCCGACTGGCCGTAAACCTCTTTGGAATTCATTTTAAAGTCGGCAATGAATCACTTTTCTTGTTGTTGAATAAACTCTACCTCACCATCTTTCATTTGAGCCTCACCCTCTCGCATTTTGTTGGGGTCTCCGTATTGTACTGGTTGTCGCCCAATCTCCCTCTCTACGATCAGTCTTTGTATATTGCGATGATCTTGACTCTCATCGACCTCAATCCCTTTAGCGAAAGCGAGTTTTCGTTATTTTTTAAGGCCCTGTGTGAAGACGATGGACTCAATCGTCTGACGGCCTACATCCCCAACAAGAACCTCCTGAGCGTACTGAGTCCCAGCACCAACTCCCGTTACCAAGGAATTGTCCTCGCTTATTGGCATTTGGCGGCGCTTTGGTTGCTGTCGACCGGCTGGGTGCTCACCCAACTCGCTTACCACAATCTGGCCTTGGCCCGCTATTCGCTCGAGACCGACCCTTGGCTTGAAAAAGGGGCGGTCCTGATTTTGGGTAGCCTGTTTGTCCTCTCCGTCGGCACCACCCTTAGAGGACTCGCCGACGTGGTTCTCCCCTATCTCGCTCGCCCGATCAAGAACCGCTACCACCGCCTGGTCCGGCGACTCAAGAGCTCTGGGTCCCCTGAGTTTACGACCGAATCCTTGGTTCTTACCCTAAGAGATCTCCCGCTGTTTTCCTATTTTTCAAACCCACTGCTTGAGAAAATCATCAAGAGTTCCCAGGTTCGCTCTTTTCCCCCTGGCACTCGCGTTATCAATAAAGGTGATGTCGGCCGCCACATGTTTGTCCTTTTGCGAGGAGCTCTCGCGGTTCAACGACCAGGACCCAAAGGCAAAGAAACCGTCGGGGAGATCCTACCGATTTCAATTTTTGGTGAAGTCGCCGTCATCGAAGATATTCGACGAACGGCAGACGTGGTGACTCAAGAAGCCTGCGTGGTGCTGGAAATTCCAGCCCAAGTGATTCGCGAAACGTCGGCCGAATCTCAATACATTCGCGAGATCAACGACTTTAAGAACGCCATCATGGTCGCTCAGTATTTTGCCAGCGCTCCGATGTTTCGTAATCTTCCCGAGGACATTGTTCAGCTCTTTCTGAACTTCGGAAAAATCGAAGCCATTAAGGAGAATGAGGTCATTTTTTACCAAGGTAGCCGTGGCGATGGCTTTTATTTGCTGATTCGCGGGGCCGTGGGCGTGAGTATTAATGGCATTCAGGTCAAAAAAATCCAACAGGGTGGTTTTTTTGGCGAGACTTCAGTCATAGCCGATATTCCGCGAACCGCAACCGTGACGGCCCTTGAGAACACTCTGTTGCTGAGAATTTCCAATGATGCTTTTTGGGAAATCATCACCCAAAACATCGAAATGGCCATGTTTATTGAGTCCGTCAGCGAGATGCGCATCATGGAAGACATTGAACTCCTCAATCGCGGAATTCCCCAGCAAGGGCAAATGGTCGGATGAGTCTCACCTTTAATCAACTCCTCTTACAGGATTCAACCTCATTAAAGGCACTCTTGTTTTTGTCTTTGGGGTGGATTTTTTGTTTTCTCAGTCGCAAAAATCTGTATTGGTTTTGCTGCCTGAGCATTTACTTGGCGCTGGCGGTAATGGCAAATCGCCTTTCGTGGGTGGGTCTGGTCTTTGTCACAATCACGGCCGGAGTGACTGCCGCTTATTTTTTAAAAACAGAATGGTCGCGGCCGGCCCGAGCTGCGGTCACGCTCGGCCTCTTTGCCTGTGGCTTGGGCTTGTTCGCTCACTGGTTTCCAGGTTTTAACAACTGGCAGGTGGCCGCCGAACTCACCAAAGGAGAAGGCATCCCTTTCTCACTCTGGCTCAACTTCGATAAACCCTTTTTTGGTGTCCTGTTTTTTGCCTTGTCGCAAGAGGCAGCGCGCTCGCGAGCAAGTTGGCTCGAAATCTTCAAGGCTGTAGGCCTTGCACTGCCGGCCGCTGCGGTGGTGGTCTTTGCTCAAGCTCTGGCCTTGGGGTGGGTGCAACTTGCGATCACGCCGCTGCCGGAGTGGACGTGGATTTGGCTCTGGAAGAATCTTTTTTTGACGGTAATCGCGGAAGAGGCACTGTTTCGAGGCCTCTTACTGCGTGAACTTAAAAAGCTCTTACCGGAAAAGTGGGCCGGCATTGCGGTGGTGATTGCGGCCCTTGCTTTTGGTCTGGCCCACGGTGCCGGGGGCCTTCGTTACGTCCTCGCCGCGAGCCTGGCCGGACTATTTTACGGTTGGGCTTACCTTCGCTCCGGTGGACGCCTTGAGGCCGCAATTCTCACTCACCTCGGCCTCAACTGCGTTCACTTCTGGTTTTTTACTTATCCCCAGTAGACGTCTCGCCCGGCTCTCGGCCTTACATACAACGTCTTAACACTGGCTCCTCATTCAGCTTTAAGCTGTAGCGCTCGGCACGTTCCTTGCCGATTTTGGAAGTAAAAGTCATCACACCTTTTTTGCGGTCAATACTGGCCTTGTAGGTGGCGGCATACCTTGGCGGACGATATCCCGGAGGCGGGCGAACTCCCGTGTGGCGCACCAAAGTGCCTTTGACGTTAATCTTACTCTTGGTTTGCGGCCAATCTTTGGGCTCAACCCAGCCAGCGGCACAATCAAACTGAATCCGAGCACTTCCATCATCTAAGAGAAGCACTTCGATTCCTTCTCCTCCCCACTGTTCAACCACCGTGGGAGCAGGCTCGGCTGAACCGGCAGCTGTCACCATGACCAACGCAACTAACGCCAAGAATTTTTTCATTAGATACCCCTTTTTCTATTCGCGACCACAACCTCTTCTTAGAACGCGAGCGGGATTTTCGATAATGAAATGACTTTTTCCTAATTTTTGCAGACTTCGAAATTTTCACGGAGAGCAGATTTTTCTTCACCTCAAGGGGGCTGGGCCAGTTCTTTGTCTCAAAGTGAGACAGCGGCCCCTTTGCGGGGGCCGAGATTTCATTGGCAAATTCACTTTGTTAGCAAGCCCGCACTTTTGCCTATCAGGCCACTCCAGGTAGCCCGCCATTTAGCCGAAAGTAATGGTAAAATAATGAGGTTCTCTGGCGGTAATTTGTTAGTCATCCCCGTGGCTTAATTAACCTCTGGGGTTTTACGGGCGAGGGTATGTCGGGCAAAAGAAGACTCCCAGTTTTTGTAGTTTCAATACCCATTTTGTTGTTGGGTGTTCTGGGTGCATTTAACTCTTGCGAAGGTAAGTTTAAACCTCACGCCCAAGCCTGTTTACCGGGTGGCGGCGGATTGGTACGAAAGCTCGATTCTCCTCTGCTTGACCCCGCTTACAATTCCCCCTTTGCTCTCGGCAAAGTTCAACTCGGTGAGTACCGAATTCAAAGTGGCGGGACCCAGGTTCTAACCAAGACCAGTGGCAATCCCACTACCCTACCTGCCGGAACTCAGCTCGTCGCTTCCGTCAAAACGGCCTGTTTGGCCGACCTCCGTGACCAAAATCAGTTTCCACCCCCATTGAGCGTGGAAGTGGCGGACGGACGTGAACTCCTGCCCGAATTAGACAAACAGGCCTTTTCGTTTATTACCACGACGGATCTTAATGTGGCTGAACTCGAAGCTGAGGCCGCCGAGGATCCCTGTTTAGTGGGCTTAAGTTACAACCGGACTTATCGGTTTCAAGCCAACCTCAACGACCCGGGTGCCTTTTATCAGCAACACTTGGCCTCACTTAATTTACCCTCGGCCTTTGATTCCTTTTACCACCCTGAGTTTGGGATGCCCCGAGTGTACAACGGCAAAGAAGCCATTATTGCGGTTGTCGATACCGGTGTTGACTACAATCACCCAGACATTTCGTCGCGAATGTGGCGCCACAAAGATGGGATCGGTATTGATGCGACCACCATCGGCACCGGCCTCGTCGACTATAACCCGATGGACAACTCACCGATTTCGCACGGCACGCACGTCACTGGCTTGGCCGCGGCCGCCGGCGACAATGGTGTGGGAGTCACGGGCGCAATGCCGTTTTTTGCTAAGATCATGGCCATCCGCGTGTTCCGCAAGAATGGCAGTAACTTTGAAACCACGAGTGAGATCGTCGCCAACGGTATTGCCTTTGCGCGGCTCAATGGTGCTGATGTTATTAATCTCAGCTTAGGCCGACTGACCAATGGCCCCGACAGCGACCCCTTCTACTTGGATGCGATCACCGAAGCCGTCAACGCTGAGATCGTGGTGGTGTCAGCCATTGGCAACGCCACCGGCAGCTCGCCGGCACAAGAGGTCAATGGCTCCACTTTCACTTCACTGCCCGGCATGTACGGCGAAGCCTTGGCCGGGATGATTACCATTGGCTCAGTCAACAGCAAGACCAACCAGTGGAGTACCTTTAGCCATTTCAGCACCAAGTATGTCGAGCTCGGTGCCCCGGGTGCGGAAGATGGCACGACGGGACTTTACTCCACGACCACTCCGGTCGCCTTCCATCAAAATCAACTCTATGCCCGGCTTTCCGGCACCTCCATGTCGGCACCGCTGGTGTCAGGTGCTGCGGCCCTCGTCATTGGCCTCATTCGCAACACCTACGGCAATAAGCCCAAAGCCGCCGAGGTGGAGAGGCTTCTCACCGAAGGTGCGGCCCAGGAACCTGGCCTTAACCCGTACTTTAAAGGTGGGCGGCGGTTGGATATGAATCTTTTGGTTAAGAAGGTTCACCGCGACTACCCCGAAACCATTGGGCAGTCTCAGGGCTTTTCATCACTGGGTTGCAACTAAGTCCACCCAATCATCCTCGCCCTGCCGCAAACGAATTCCCGCCAACCGATGACCCAAGTGGTTTTGAAGCTCAGCAAAGCAAAATTGCGCGATATTCTCAAGGGTCGGAACTCGATTTGCGAAGGCCGGTACATTGTACGCCAAATGCTGGCGATCAAGCTGCTTCACCACTATACTCAGCACCCGTTCCACATCGGTGAGATTCACCACCAAACCCGAAACGGGATCGCGCTCTCCCTCCACTCGGACTTCGAGTACAAAACTGTACCCATGACCATAGGGTTGACTATGAGCTCCAAAAACCTCACGGTTTCGTTCCTCCGTCCACGATTGCCGCGCATAGCGAATGCCACTGCTAAAAAAGGCTTTGCGCGCTAAAATAAGATGAGGAAATTTCGTCGCTTGGCTCAACAACTTCTCCCATTTTCCGAGGGGTTTGCCGTCTGTCCCGGCGCTTGACTCTAGTCTAGGTCTATCAAACAATGAATAGGAATTTTTTGCATCAATGACGATGCGTGAGGAAACCTTTGCGAGCATGCCGTTAAAGTTGCTTTTACTATTGGTTCTCAATTTGTCGCTGATTGCTTGTTCAGCTCCATCGGTGGTAACGAGCGAGGGCGGATCTTCATCAGACTCCTTGGTGAAGGTCGCACCCAGCCCCGAGCCCCAGCCCGATTCCAACACAGCGGCTCAGAGTGCGCCTTTGGCTCCAGTGGCACCGACGCCTCCACCAACCAACGCCCCCTCCTCGAGCGAAAGTTCCTTCACCCCGTCAGAGGCCAGTTCACTGTGTGTCGAATCCCTTAAAGCCATGGCAGGAAAGTTTGCGGAAACCGACCTCGTTGAAGCCTGTCAAGCGGCCGCGATATTTTCAGGCTGCGCCAGTGAACAGCAGAGACCCATCTTTCATTTTGATAAATCAGGCAGTGACCCCAAGGGCAAACGCATACTTGCTTTAAGCCTCATTCATGGTGACGAACTTCCGAGTGGAACAGTTGCCCGAGCCTGGATGACCCGTCTCAATCGGCTCTCCCCTCGTAACACCTGGCGGGTCATCCCCGTCGTCAATCCGGACGGGCTCAAAAAAGGGACGCGGACAAACTCCCGAGGCGTGGACGTCAATCGCAACTTTCCGACCAAGGCCTGGGATGATGAAGCTTTGCAAAAGTGGAAGTCGGTAACCAACGAAGACCCTCGCCGCTATCCAGGACCGCACGCCGCCAGTGAGTCTGAAACCCGTTGCATGATGAAGCACATTGACGACTTTAAGCCGGATTTTATTGTGTCCATCCATACCCCGTTAGGTGTTTTGGATTTTGACGGCCCGAAGGTGGACTTCCCTCAGTTTAAACCACTCCCCTGGATCTCGTTGGGTAATTTCCCCGGGAGTTTGGGGCGGTATATGTGGAAGGACCATAATGTGCCGGTCTTGACCATTGAGCTCAAAGGTCCTTTGGGAGTGCGACACCTGGAACAATTTGACCAGCTTCAAGATATTTCAGGAACAGTGGCCATTCAGGCCAACGAAGCCAAATCCAAATCAACCAATAAAGATTAGAGGCTATTGGCGTTTCATCTAGCTACTGCGGATAACGACCTGCGGACTCGGTGATCCAAAGACGAGCGAGGACGACAAAAAATCTGATTATTTGAGATTAAGGGGGCCAAAAAAATGGGGGCAGAGCTCGCCCACGGTTTGCGCAATCTCTTTCCCCTTGAGGTTGGCTAAAATAACCGGAACCGCGGGCTCGGCAAACTCACTCACCACTTGACGGCACATTCCACATGGCGGCCAAGGCTGATCGCTATCAGTAACTACGACGAGGGCGGCAATCTTCTTTGCCCCCTCACTCACCGCTTTCCAAATCGCCACGCGCTCAGCGCAAACCGTCCCGCCGTAAGAGGCGTTTTCGACATTGCAGCCCCCATAGACTTTACCGTTATCCATGAGCACACTAGCGCCCACCTTGAAGCCACTATAGGGGCTATGAGAATGACGGCGGGCCTCAGTGGCTGAATTTATCATTTGTGCTTTTATTTTTGGATCAAGGTTCGCCACCAAATACTCCTCGAATCACGCGCCCTCACCGCCGAGAGGACTCTCGTCTTCAATAACGAATTAAGGCCTGATAGGGGGCGGAAAGCTTGGTTCCACCTGCTAAAAAACTGACTTCCATAAGAAATCGATGCCCCAAAACCGTGGCTCCGCACTTTCGCACGAGGGTTTCAGCCGCATGGGCGGTCCCGCCCGTGGCTAAAACATCATCAACTATGACGACTCGCGACTCTGCCTTTAAGGCGTCAGCATGAATTTGCAGAGTGTCGGTGCCGTACTCCAACGCGTACGAATGGCTGACCGTTGCCCTTGGCAGTTTTCCCGGTTTGCGAGCGAGAACCAAACCAACTTCACGATGTTGGGCGACCGCAGCGGCCAAAATAAAACCACGGCTTTCAATCCCCACGAGGTGAGTCGTCGCGGGTGGTAGACTTTCCGCCAAATGCCGAGCCAGCGAAACGAAGGCTTGGTTATTTTGCATAATGGGCGTGATGTCTTTGAACATGACACCCTTCTTCGGAAAGTCCGGGACATCTTGAATGAGACTCGCGATTTGTTCGATCGACCAAGTATTCATCACTACTCCCCTCTCAATCAAAACTTCCACTCTTGAAATCCCTTGGCTTGGGCCTTGGCCAAATCTTCAGACTTGATCTCAAAAACATTGGCCCGACCCGTGGCGGCTCCACAGACCTGAATGTGCATCAACCCATCCATTTTGTTTTCTTTTGAAAAGATCTTAATGCCCTGAAGCTCCTTCGCCATTGTTTCAGGCGGAACTCCGGCTGCGGCTCCACACTGTTTGCTGCCGTCGTATTTATAAACGAACACCCGCTTCTCCACCGGAGGAAAGCTCCCTTGGCCCACCTTCTCCTCAGGCTTGGCCGCCGCGGCCTCGGGCGGAGTACTCGCCGTTACTGGCCCTTGTGGGGTCACCATCGTCCCATCGCGCCGACAATTGCCCGCCACACAGCCCACCAATCCTGCGAAGACAAGCCCCGCGCCAAGCACTCGTAATAATGTAAAGAAAAGCGAGAACCCAAACACCGCGGAGTGCCTCTTGCTCTGAACCTTAAAGATTAATCTTCCCATGGCCATACCCGATGCGGCAAATCCCATCCAATCTGCAAGGCATACAAAACGGCATTAGCGGACATAAAATAAATGTCGCCGGATTCCCCGTCGAGATTAGGAGCCGAGGTGACTCCCCGTCCGGTTTTAAATTCAGAAACATCCTGACCCGTGCGGGCGTCCACCATCTTGAGGCTCCCGTGGGATTCGCCGTAAACCAGAAGTCCGCGGTACAAGACTGGCGAAGTGGCCACACCTCGGACCCCTTCTTTTGACCACACCACTTTCCCTGAAGCTTTATCTAAGGCCAACATCTTCCCGGTGGAAGTGCCATAGTAAACAATTTCCTTTTCGATCAGCACGGGCGCGTAGCCGCCCTCTTCGACTCGCCAAAACACGGTGCCATCGCGCGAGTCCAAACAATAAAGGGCCCCATCAAAGCTCGACACAAAAATGCGGTCACCGTCGGCCACGGGGGTCGCATCCACGTCACGAAACCGCTTATTTTGATTGAGACTCTGCTCCCAGGTTACGGCCCCTTTGGTCTTATCAAGAGCGACAAAACTGCCGTCGCTGAATCCGACATATAAATTATTGCCGATGATCAAAGGGCGACTCGCCCCACGGATCGACAACTGACTCGAGTCCATGCGGTTGTAGGTCCAACGCTGTTCACCGGTTTTGGCGTCAAGGGCATACAGAACATTATTTCCGGCCAAAAAATAGACGACATCGTTTTCAACCAAGGGCTCGCCCAGAGTCTCAATCCTTACCGGAAAGGACCAAATCGTGACACCTGTTTCGGCGTTGACACAGTAAAATTGCCCGTCGCTGGAGCCAAAGTACAGACGACCATCGACCAACTGAGCTCCGCCCTCCACTCCGTCGCGGAGATCGCGCGCCCACAGAGTCTTTCCCGATTTACGATCATAGCCCACCAGGCGGTCAATCGCGTTGCCCCCGACCACCAGTTTATCGGTCACCACGGGACGCATGCGATTCATGCGACGAAACTGCAAAAATTCCCCTTGGGGCGTGGAGCGCAGCCAGTGGCGCTTAACGATAAATCGCTTCTTCTCCATATGGGGAGTCGAGGCACAACCACTGATTACCAGCAAAATTCCTAGGGTCCAGCAAAGTGACCACCCTCGCATGTTCTCTCCTTGAACGAGAAATCCGTCAGCGACTGGCGGATGATTTTTCCATACTCAACAAACGTAAATAAGCCTTGGCGGTTTTCCCCGCATCGGTGGTCGAAAATTCCTGACTGGCGCGATTGTAATGCTCACGAGCTTGATCCACATTGCCCAGCATCTCCTCCGTCAATCCCAATTTGAGCACCGCTTCGGCGTGCAAAAACTGCGCGGTCGAGTCACCAACGACCAAGTTGAACTCGCGTTTGGCATCCTCATGCTTGTTGAGTGCCGCCAATGCGGTCCCCAATTGCATGTGTAACAATCCATAAAAGGTGCTGCCTTGGCGCGTGTTCCCAAGTTGTTGAGTCAAAAGCGCATGCGCCTTTTCAAACTCTTGGTAGTCCATATAAAGAGCCGCGAGATGGATCGCACTGATCGCGGCGGCCTTGCTGCCGGCCAATTCGCCGATCTTTGCTTGGTATTCATCGACCAGAGGACCATAATCAGTCGCCAAAACACGGTCCGCACGAGCCTCTTTTTTAGCGACCTTTTCTTGCTCTGCCTTCGCAATTTCATCCTGCTTCTTTTTTACTTTGGCTTCGATCGCATAAAGCGCGTTTTGGGCCGACCGCTCCCGATACAAAGTCCACTGCTCCCAACCCACCAAACCTGCACCAATCAAGAGTGCCGCACTCAAGGTACCAAAGACCGTCACCTTGTGCTTCTCAATCCAACGTCCCAGTTTATCGGATGTCGCAATAAAGGCATCCGGACCCTTAATGTCTTCTTTTGTCAGCTTTTTGCTCACCACGCTACCTCGTATGATTCTTAAGTCTGGGGCATAGAATAGAACCCAACCATCAGAGATGTAAAGCCCTGAGTTGGATCCCGGTTCGTGTCGCCAAGCCCGTTTTTACTTCTGACGGTTGGTCATCTCTTTTAGGGTCGAAAACGGACGGGCCGTGCGACCGTGATGGTGTTGGCGAAGCCCACCGATCTTGCGAATTCTCTCCTCGGCCAAGCGATCGGCCGCGCGATGCGTAGCAATATTGTCCCGCTTGGAGATTTGGAAAACATTCATCAGGTTATCATAGACCTGATTGGTCTTTTCAAATGCGCGGTCTGAAGAGTAGCCCTCGAGCTCAACAAAGACGTTCATAAGGCCACCGGCATTAATGACGTAGTCTGGGGCGTACAAAATTCCCATTTCCATGAGGTTGTCGCCATGACGGTATTCCGCCAACTGGTTATTGGCTCCGCCAGCCACAACCTTACACTTTAGTTTCGGAAGAGTTTCGTCGTTGATAATCGCTCCCAAGGCACAAGGTGCAAGCACGTCACAATCACTGGTGACAATCTCCTCAGGGCCAATCACTTTTGCGCCATAGCGACTCGCCATGGCCTTGGTTTTCTCCGTATCGATGTCGGCCACGGTTACAATGGCCCCTTCCTTCACCAGGTACTCCACCAAGTGCGAACCCACATTGCCTAAGCCTTGAACCGCCACGCGAACCCCTTGCAAGCTGTCAGTTCCCAATTTGGTCTTCACCGCGGCTTTAATGCCCATCAGCGTACCGTGCGCGGTGTAGGGGCTTGGATCACCTGAGCCACCCAACGCCACCGGGATGCCCGTCACATAGGGAGTTTCCATAAAAACATACTCCATATCGTGAACGGTCGTTCCCACGTCTTCTGCCGTGATGTACTTACCCTTGAGCGAGTTAACATAAGCTCCAAAAGCCCGAAACAAAGCTTCGCTTTTGTCTTTCTTAGGGTTTCCCATAATGACGGCTTTGCCGCCGCCCAAATTCAACCCAGCGGCGGACGCTTTGTAAGTCATCCCCTTGGACAAGCGGAGGACGTCGATGAGGGCGTCCTGCTCGGTGGCATAGGTCCACATCCGGGTGCCACCCAAGGCAGGGCCCAGAGAGGTGTTATGAATGGCGATAATGGCCTTTAAACCGACCTCACGATTATGACAAAAAATCACTTCTTCGTGGTCGCCGTGTTTCTCAATGAGCTCAAAAGTAAACATTGACCTCTCCCGGTTAAGGACGTCCTGGGTGCACAAAAAATGTCAAAAGATGCGCCCGACAACTTAGAAACTTGGCCCCAATGGTTCAAGGAAAAAGTGAGGAAGAGGTTAAGCTCACTTAAGAAAATCTCTGCTCACTGAGTCAGAGTTGAAATCGCCAACCCCACGAGCACCACCTGTGTAAACAAAAACCAGACCAAAACCTGGCGAATTATTCGCTGGCGTCGGTCATTAAAAGTGGGGCCTTTAGGATGCTTCATACCACCTCTTCGGCAAGTATTTCAGCGAGTTAAATAGAGTATTTCTGCCACCACTTGATGCCGCAAAAGTCGTTTGGAATTTCCGGCACTTGGCTACCTACGGGGGTGAGATTTGCCCCCCATCGCCCCGGGGTTGCTGGAAATCTAGCTGGCCTGAATTTGAAACAAGGCATCACGAGTGGGCCAATATCCTCGCCGGGTGTTTTCGTTAACTGAAGCGACGATGGATTCGATTGCGGCATAGTCGCCTGTCACAATGGATTGAATACTCCGACGGCGAAACTCATCCATACTGAGACCGCTGAGTTTTCCCATCAACATCCAGTCATCGGTGATGTTGAGTGGCACCCCACGGGCCTCGAGTTGTTGGATCAACTGATCGCACTGAGCGAGGGATTCACGGTAAGGCTGGTTCCCCGTGGTTTGATCCAAGGGAGCGAGTAAAGCGCGTGGCCGGTGCAAACTAAAATCAATCTCGGCATATTGTCGTAAGTAAGTATCGCGCTCGCCCAGCTGAAAACCAAAACGCCCGGGGTCGCGATACCAGGCCGTGTTCGGCAAAACCAAACTCGGCACAACCATGACACTGCCGTGATCCGTCGTGAGCCCCGCATAAGCATCCGCGATGTACCCCACCATTTCTTGCTCCAAATCGGCTCGCTGCTGAGGTGCGGGATACATCCAACTGGTGGTGGTGTAGAGTCCCTGCCGCAGGCATTCCTTGACGAGATTTTTAGCTCGCGCCACATCTTGTCGTTTGTTAAACATTTGCTCCAACACAAAGGTGTCGAGCGTTTCCATACCAATGAAGATCCCCACCATCCCGGTGGCAATCAGCCGATCTAAGACTTGGGGGTTGGTCATGTTCACGGAGCCATAGCAGGAATAGTGTATATTCAATTGAGCTCGCTCAATTTCATCCGCGAGCTTTAATAAGAATTTTTGGGGCGTATTAGACCCAGTTAAGCGAAAGGCCGAAGCCCCGAACCACTTCTGCAACTTTCCCATCAAGGCCACGACCCGGGACGGATCAAAACAGCGCACCTGATTACCATTGATTGTGGGGTGGATACAAAAGTGACAGGAATTGGGGCATCCTCGAGATTCATCCAGCTGAAAGACCAAGGTCTTTTGATCTCTTTCATATAGGGCTGGATAGACCTCCTCCGAATAGTCCGGGTCCGGAAGCTCGTTCAGCACGCTTGGCCACTGAGGCGGCTGGTTTCTTAGCCTCCCGCTGGAATCCCTAAAGCTCAGTCCCGCCACAGCTTCAAGCGGCCCCTGACGGCTGAGCGCCTGAGCCAATGCCACGATGGACAACTCCGCTTCGCCATCAAGAAGGTAGTCAAACTCGGGATAAAGACGGTGGTACGCGGAGCCCAAAATGCGAACTAGTGGCCCACCCCCCACAAACGGAGTATCGACTCCAAGTTGTCTGAGGCGGCGAACCACTTCGAGGGTGAGTCGCTGTCCTCCCCCCGAATAGAGCTTGAATCCCAAAAATAATGGACGCTCTCGCGCTATCTTGGCCGCGAGCTCACGCGCTACTTCATGCATCAATTTTTCTTGGTGCGTCTGGACCACCTGATCCAGGCGGATCCACTCACGGACGGCAGTATCATTTTCCTTCGGACGGCCCCCAGCAGCAATCTCGCCAATCAGTTGATACATCCGATTGCCGACTTCCGGAGCAATGAGCTGCGAACAAAAGCGGACGGTTTGAAAATCAAGTATTTGCGCGCGAAACCCATGGGCGACCAGACTTCCCGCGAGAGAGGCCAGGGAATTGTCGGGATTAAATGAACTCGGTGAACAGGGTGTCCCGAACAAATTGACCAGCCAAATAAAGTCTTTTCCAGTTTTGCTCTGCACCACTGATTTGGCTCCAATGATTTCTGTTGGTCTCCTATCGGGTTCAACCTTCAAATCTTGAGTAACAAAAATTATTTTTGGTGGACGACATCAAGAAATCTAATTTGCTACCGATGAACTCCCACAATCGGCGAGTAATCCGCGATTCACAGGAGGCGTTGATGGAGTATCAATATGTTATTCTCCCGACTCACCTAGATAAAA
>JADZEO010000086.1 GCA_020850475.1 Bdellovibrionales bacterium
CCTGTTAAAAGCCCAACGATCCGCGTCGCAAGCTGGTCAAAATCGTGAAATTGACCTGGTCAAACCCCTGAAATCGGGGTGGTCAAACCGGTGAAATTTGGGTGGTCAGGTTTGGTGAAATCCGGCAGTCTTTTTAAGACACTCATGGAAAAGCGAGTTGCCGAGTAGGTGGGAGTGGACAGTCGGACGACATTCTCACTTTAGAAATGATTGGCGGTGCAAGATTCAATCGCGGTCTCGCTTCCTCTTTTGTCGAACTCGAAAAAGAGAGCCGCAAGATTTCGAGCACCATCGGACGTTCGATCGACCAATGAAAAACTTCCGACAATCGTCAAGTCCGCAACGCTTCAGATTCTTAAGTGCGCCTGTCGATAGCAGATGGGTGATGCCGTAAGCTGATTGAAGTTCCGGATCGCTCATCATTGAATTTGAATCGGCAATGTATCGCCAGTAGGGAAGACCGTTTTCGGAATATTTCAGGACGTGGTGGAAGCGAACGTGCTGAATTCTTTGGTTTAGATGTTTGATGGCTTTCTCAGTGATGCCCTCATTCACGAAAATCTCGAACCAGTCGTGGATGATAATCTTAAAGTACTCGTCATAGGTAAGCTTACGGGTCTTGGTTTCCTCATTGATGACGGCTGCGTTTGCGGCATCAATCAGGTCTTTTACGTCACTGTCGCCCCAGCCAATGAGTTGGCCCTTTCTATAGAGCAAAAACGGCTCTTTTTCTTCATGTAACGCTTTTTTCAGAAATCCGCCTCCTTAAAAGTGTAACGCTTTCTATGGTATAGAGTGTTACACGGATCAATTGGGGAATTCAACAAGTGGAGGGGTTTATGCGATTTGCGATTGTAAACGGCGAGAAGCGAGAGGCAGAGAAGGGCCTAGCGGGTATTTGCATTGGTTGTGCGATGCCAATGCTCCCTGTATGTGGCGTCAAAAGGCAGAAGCACTGGCGGCATAAAGTTGATTGTGAGTGCGATCATTGGTGGGAGAATGAAACGGACTGGCATCGAGAATGGAAAAACTGCTTTCCATCTGATTGTCAGGAGATCAGGCACCAGGCTGAGAATGGTGAGTGGCACATCGCCGATGTGAAAACTGCACAAGGTTGGGTCCTCGAGTTTCAGAACTCACCGATTAGCCTCGAAGAGCGGGATGCCCGGAATACATTTTACCGAACGATTGTTTGGATTGTGAATGGCGCCCGACTCAAGCGGGACAAGGAGCAGTTTTTCAAGGCTTTGGAGCAAGGAATCAAGGTCTGTGAGAATCCCCAGGTAACAAAGGTTTTCTCATCCGAATCGTCTTTCATCGAGAAATGGATTGGATCGCGGACTCCGGTCTATTTCGACTTTGGAGACGAATCGGTCCTCTGGTGTATGTATCCTACGGGAAAAAATCTGTGGTGCTTCGTTTCTCCTGTGCGGCGGGAGGATTTTGTCTTGAGTCACCAAGGAAAAGAAGAGCAACTTTCGATGTTTTTGAGCTTCTGGCAGATTTTTGGCAGGGTCATCGAGATGTACGCGGCGCAGGTTAAACAGCAGCGGGAGCTTGCTTTGCGGCAGCAAGCGCTAGCGAGGTCACTCTCGAGATTTGAGTGGCATCTCGCTCGTCAGCGAAGTCGCAGGCGTTTCTAAACGTTTGAAGCATGCGGTGATCATGCGTGCGGCCGCCGAGTTGTGATTCATGAATTGCTGTTGTGTTCGGTTTGCTTTAGAATCCAAGCACTATGGGGAAGGTCATCAATTTTCCTAAAAGCAACAGAAGTGAGGCGACTCATGTTGTGACCGCGAAGCCGTCGTCAGCTGTGGTAACAGCTTCGCGCCTCGGTGAGATCCCTATTGTTGAACATGCCATGTTTCTGCTAGCGAGCGCGGGGAGTGATGGCGGCCTGAAGCTTACGCAGACCGGTGCGCTCAATCGACAATTCGTGCAGGCGTTTTGGGATAAATTTCTAGTTGAAGAAGATAAGCGCTTTCGACCATCGCGCGAATTTGAGTGTCCAGAGGCGACGCGGATTCATCAGCTTCTCGTGTACAAAAAGTACGTTCGTAAATTCAAAGGCAGAGTCAAACTCACGCCGAGTGGCCAGCGCGTTCTCGATGCTGGGCCGACTCTTGACTTCTACCGCGATCTTTTGATGGCGGGCATTTACGGCTGGAATTGGGCTTTTGAAGATCGCTTTCCCGATTATGATTTCATTCAGGGCTCAGCGCACGGGATGATTGAGCGTCTGTGGAGTTGGCCAACGCCAACTCTCACGGCGGTCGAATTTGCCGAAGAGATCTTCGAGAAGGTCGATGAGAACGGCAAAGCGATACGAATGAAGTACGATGAAAACGCGCCGTACAACTCTGACACCTATGAAGGCATGGTTCGTTGTTTGAACGTAAGATTCTTCGCGCGTTTTTGCGTGCCGTTCGGGATTTTGCGAGATCCGTCTGAACCGAGACTTGTGAGCAATCCAACGGACCCCTTCGAGAAGACGGAGTTTTTTGTCTCCGACTTCCCGAAGTTCTTGGGCCGCTAACGAATCAGCGTCATCGGGCGGCTTCGCGAATCCGCCGAGCCTCCTCTGGAAAGACCGAGATCGGCTTCCATTGCACGTGCAGAGTCTCCCGTGAGAGACGCTCCATCCTGCCAAGGCATTCGCGTGAGTCGCATTTGTCGGGCTGAATAGCCGCATGGCCGAGCTCGAGAAGTGCTGCGGCAAAGCACAATCGAACCAATAAGTCGTACATCGAAAACCTCCTATGGTTTTAGAGAGGTTCTTCGAGCTTCAAATAGGCCGTAGGGGGTTCGCTAAAGCGCGGGTTTTGGTTGTTACCAGAGGTGTTACCTTCTGTTACCAAATTCGGAAATGCAGCGAAATTCGCCGAAATGCTCTCGGGCTTCGCTTTCTCAAATGAAACCAGGCATCTGCCTGGCTTCGTTCAACTTTTTTGGGGTACTTAATTTGCAGAAGGAAAATTGGATGGGGTGGCAGGGATCGAACCTGCGAATGACGGAATCAAAATCCGTTGCCTTACCGCTTGGCGACACCCCAACAAATAATTGATGGAATAGAGTCGCCTAAATTATCAAGAAGATCAAATAAATCAAGGGAAACCAGGTGGTTCCGGGGTTAAATGGGTTTTGACGCCAATCGCAATGAGCCAATAAGCAAGTGCACAGGCGGTGGGCGGCCCCGGGTCAGTCGTCCTCGTCCCGATCCAACTCATCCAAAGACTGCCCCATCGAGCGAATTTCTTTCTCGAAGGCCTCAAAAATCGCCTTTTCGATTTCGTCGCGGGTTTCTTGGTTGAGGGGGTGAGCGATGTCCTTAAACTGCCCGTCTTTGCGCTTTTTGCTCGGCATCGCCACGAACAGGCCGGCGTTGCCTTTAATGACCTTGAGGTCGCGGACCACAAAACACTCATCGATTGTAATGGTGACGTAAGCTTTCAGACGGTCTTCATTAACAGGGAAGACCTTCACTTCGGTGATCTTCATTCGTGTGCCTCCTTGATGCGTTACCTCATCTGTGGTGTTGGCTCAGATGTGTGGAGCGCAAGTACACAACACTCCACCTAATTTTACGGCAAGTTGGGCTTAAGACTTAAGACAAAGGTCCAAAGTGACCGAAACCGTCTTAGAATGAGACGGAGAACGCGGGGTTCTCCGTCCTAAATTGGGAAGAAAACTGCTTATCGAGGTTTGAGATACAGGAGGGCCACGCGGTTTTGCTTCAAGACCCGCATGACGTTGACTCCGTCTTTGCGCAGAGACTTTAAAACGTCGCGAGACGTGGTCACCGGCAGACGATTGACATCTAAAATAATATCACCCGGAGCAAGTCCCGCCCAAGAGGCGATGCTCCCGCGGGTGACGTCGATGACGACCGGGTGCTTTTCGCGCAGTGGGGGCAGGCCAAACTCATTGGCAATCTCACGCGAGTAATCGCTGAGTTTGAAACCCAAATCAAACGGGGCTTTCTGGCCATCATACTGGCGGCCGCTACCTTTGGAATCCTCGTCCTGGTCATCGGGATGGCGCCCGATAGTGAGGGTCAGTTCTTTTTCGGTCTTATTGCGCACGACGAGTAATTTTACTTTGTCGCCGGGGGAATAGTTCTGGATCTCACGAGCCAGCTCACGAGTGTTGGCCACCTGTTTCTCGCCAACTTTGGTGACCAAATCATAATCTTTCATACCGCTTTTTTCAGCCGGGCTATCGGGAATAACTTGGGTGATGAGGGCGCCGTCCGTTCGCGTGAGGCCCAGGGACTTGGCGGAATCATCGTCTACGTCTTGCATGAGCACGCCCAAAAAGCCGCGTTTGATTGAGCCGTTTTTCTCAAGAGTCGGCAAAATTGATTTGACGTTATCAATGGGAATGGCAAAGCCGATTCCTTGGGCACGGGCATCGATGGCCGAGTTCACGCCAATGACTTCGCCTTGAGTGTTGACGAGTGGACCTCCGGAGTTGCCGGGGTTAATGCTGGCGTCCGTCTGGAGAAAGGGAAAACGATTGAGCTCGTCAATCTCACGGCCGAGAGCTGAGATAATTCCCTTGGTCATGGTGTGTCCATGGCCATAGGGGTTACCAAAAGCGGCGACCCATTCACCGACCTGGAGACTACTGCTAGAGCCTAAGGTGGCGACGGGGAGTTTCTTTTTTACCTCGATCTTAATCAGCGCAATGTCGGTGCGGGCGTCCTTACCGATCACTTTGGCTTGATAGCTCTCTTTGCTATTTTCACTCAGCTGCACCTGAATGACATCGGCCTTATCGACCACATGATTGTTGGTAATGATCAAGCCGTCTTCCCGAATGATAAAGCCGGTGCCGAGGGCCTGCATGGGGCGTTGCTGCTGATAATAGTAAGGATTGGGTCCCATGAAATGTTGAAACAAATCAAAAAACGGGTCGGGGTAGCCGGGCACCGCCTGCCGCTGGTTGGGAAGAGTGGAAGTCGAAATGTTCACAACGGTGGGATTGATTTCCTTCGCGAGCTCAATAAACAAGTTGGCCGGCAGGGGGTCGCCCGCTTTGATCGGGGCTCGAGTTGATTTTGCCGCCGCCAGTTCGGGCTGCCAGGGTGATCCGCCAAGGAAGAGAAAGGCTGTAAGCAACGATAAATAAAAGACATGAAGAGAAACTGAACGCCTCATGAGGCCTCCTGTTGTTAACTTTCCCCGAAATTCCCTCGCATACCGCGAAGAATAATTTGTTTCCTCCAGCCGCTTCGTCAAGCCTTTGGCCAAAAATTTTCCACTTAGCAAACCCCAGGGTGCCGGACGTGGAGATCTTAACTCGGGTCCAGTTGGAAAAAGTTAAGTGAAAGACTTACTGGACCTGAATGAACTTGAGTTGTAAGTCGCGAATGACGGAATCCAGGAAATTTTTTTCATCGTCGGCCAAATTGTTTTTGGTTTTTTCCTGGAGCACCACCAGCAGATCAATATTAAAGCGGGCCATCTCGAGGTTTTTTTCCGTCTTGTTGTTCATCGGATTGGGCGCCAGTCCCAGGGACATCGCCGCCGACGAAGCGATCGATAAGATCAAGGTGGAAAAAGACGCTTCGAGTTTGTTTTGAGTCGTCGCTTCTGTAGTCATGTGAGTCGACCTCCGGCTCAGATGGGATAGTACCCGATCAAATTGCGAATGCGCTTTTCGACGCTGGGATGGACGCGAAAATAGCGAGTCCAGCCATGCCCGGTCAAGGGGTTGACGATAAACAAGGGAGCGGTGGAGGCAGGAATTTCAAGGCGCATCGTCGAAGCATACGATTCCAATTTCCATAAGGCCCGGGCCAGGACCTTGGGGTCGTCGAGCCAGGAAGCGGCAAGTCGGTCATTGGCCAAATAGCGATGCGAGCCGAGCGCCACCTGAACCACCAAGGTTGCAAGGGGGGCGACCAACAAACTAAATAAATGATTTTGCCGAGAGTCGGGATCCTTCTTGGGTCCGATGACCCCGCGAATAATCAAGTCGATCAAATGGGACACACTAAAAAGCAGGCTCGACACCGCACACGCGGCGGCAAAGGACAAGGTGTCGAGTTTTTTTATGCAGGAGATCTGATAGGCGATCACCGCCGCTCTTTCCTCGGGCGTGAGGGCGCGCAAAAGTCCCTCGGTCAGAATCAGGGTCGCGGACTTCCAGCTTCGCCCCATCACTAAGGCCTGCGGCGAGGCGTGCTCGTAAATTACGACCCGCGGAACCGGGATGCGCGCTTTGGCTGAAAAATGTTTTGCTGTCTGAATGAGTCCCCAGGGGTTTTGTCCCTCGACCACGCGACCTGGGAACAGGCCTTCGAGCAACAGTTCGTTGTAGAAATAAATGATGCAGTTAATGCTTAGCGCTATGATTACGCCCCACAATAGCCCCTGCCGCCCGGCCCAGGCATGACTCATCATAATGAGGGTGAGAGAAAGTGCACTGAGTAGAGTCCAGGTTTTGGTAGAGCCCTTCATAGAAGTCCTTTTATGTTGGGCGGCAAACCCAAGCCAAGATGTGTCCTTAAATCTTGCAGCCAGCTAATGATCTGGCAAGGACAAATCGCGCCAAGAAATCATTGTTTCTGGGTCCATGAGCGGACACAATAATAGGACCCATGCCCTCGTAATTTTTCAACTTTTTGATTTGTCGAGGGGCGTGTGATCGCAACAGGAGGCAGTGGTGCAGTTAGACATTCTCGCTTTGAATGAAGCCATTAAACAAGAAAGCAAATTTGTTGAACGGGTGATGAGCGAAGTCGGCAAAGTCATCGTCGGGCAAAAGGAAATGGTCGAAGGAATTATCATGGGGCTACTGACTGGCGGCCATGTGCTTCTCGAAGGTGTGCCTGGCTTGGCCAAAACCCTGGTGATCTCATCGATCGGTCGGGCCACATCACTGCAGTTTCAGCGAATTCAGTTCACTCCCGATTTGCTGCCGACGGATCTCATCGGCACGATGATCTTTAATATTAAGACCAATGAATTTGTTCCTAAGAAGGGACCGATCTTTACCAACGTCGTTTTAGCCGACGAGATCAATCGGGCCCCCGCCAAAGTGCAGAGTGCTTTGCTTGAGGCAATGGCCGAAAAACAAGTGACAATTGGGGATCAGACTTATCCGTTGGAGAAACCCTTCTTGGTTCTCGCGACGCAAAACCCGCTCGAACAGGAAGGAACTTATCCTCTTCCTGAAGCCCAACTTGACCGTTTTATGTTTAAGATTTTGGTGAGCTATCCCAAGAAGGAAGAAGAAGCGCTGATTCTTGACCGGATGGCGACTGATCACGTCCCCGAGATCACGCCCATGATTGGCCGCGAAGATTTAATGCGAGCCAAAGATCGCGTCGATAAAATCTATGTCGACGAAAAACTCAAGGCCTACATTGTGGATTTGGTGATGGCAACTCGCAAGCCGGGCGACTATGGGTTAAGCCACATTGCCAATTTGCTGGCCGTCGGCGGTTCGCCACGGGCGACGATCAACCTCACCCGCGCGGGCAAGGCTCATGCCTTTTTGCGGGGACGTGGGTTTGTAACTGCCGAGGACATCAAAGCCGTGGCCTACAATGTTCTGCGCCACCGACTGATTTTGACCTACGAAGCGGAAGCCGAAGAAGTCAACGCCGATGAAGTGGTGAAGGAGCTTCTGAGTCACATCGAGGTGCCGTAATTTGAGTTTACCTCCAGAAATACTCAAAAAAGTAAAACTCTTGGAAATCAGCACGCGGCGCTTGGTCAACAATTTGTTCGCGGGCGAATACCACTCTGCCTTTCGTGGCCAAGGGATGACTTTTTCGGAATTTCGCGAATATGTGCCGGGCGATGATATTCGCGCGATCTCTTGGCCCGTTACCGCTCGAACAGGCAAAACCTACCTCAAGAAGTTTGACGAAGAACGCGAAATGACCTTGATGTTAGCCGTCGATGTGAGCGGTTCCTGTAATTTTGGCACCAAGGACTACTGTAAGGGTGAGATCGTCACTCACTTGGCGGCCCTTTTGAGTTTTAGCGCTAGCAAGAATAAAGATCCGGTCGGCTTGCTGTTGTTTTCTGACCAGGTGGAGCACTATGTGCCCCCCAAAAAAGGCCGCGGGCAAATTCACCGGATTATTCGTGACCTTTACTACTTTAAGCCCAAGTCACAAGGAACAAAGCTCCGGCCGGCGCTCGAGTACCTGCAGGGCGTACTCAAAAAAAAGTCGCACATTTTTATTTTTAGCGATTTTATGGACGAGGGTTATGAGGCGGCATTGAGGATGTTGGGCCGCAAGCATGACACCGTGGCGGTGGTGGTGAGTGACCCAGCCGAAAAAGAAATCCCGGCCATGGGTGTGGTGGATTTTCATGACGCAGAAACGGGCGAGATTTTCACTGTGGACACCTCGTCTCCGATTTTTCAAAGGACCATGGCCCAAGTCGCAAAAAAACAATTTGAAATGCGGGAGGCGGGCCTCAGGCGTTCGCAAGTGGATCGCATCGATGTTTCCTCCGGTGAGGACATCGTCGAGCCGCTCATCGGTTTCTTTAAGCGCAGGAGTCGACGATGAGCGAACCTGAGCAAACCGCGCCCGTACCGCCTTCGGCGCCGCCCGTTGCGCCGGAGGGAGCTCCGCCGGCGGCGGGGCCCAACTATCCTCCGGGCTACGAGACCTATCCGGCGTGGACCTGCGTGTTTCAAGAATCCACGGACCCCGGGGCCGCCAAGCTGGAGACCTGGACGGTCGGTAACAAGTACCTATTGTCCTGCAGCGGACCCTTGGTACCCGAGTTGGACAAAGAAAAGATTAAATTCTTTTTTGCCGATCCCAGCCAGGAGTATGCGCTCCATCCTTTGCAAACGGTGGTGCTCAATCCCCAACAGGCGCAGCTGGTCGTCACGGGTTACAAGCCGGGTGACTACAAATTGGAAAATCTGCTGGTGACCGACGGGACTCATGGCTTTCGCATCGAAAAGCTGGAGTGGAAGATTGGTTCAGTGCTCGAGGGGGACCCCCAGCAGCAGCAACAACAACAACAACAGCCGATTCCGCCCTTTGGGCCCTTCACCCTGGGGTTTCCTTGGTGGTACTACGGAGCCTGGGCGCTCCTCGCGTTGCTGGTGGTGTTCGTCCTTGGTCGCAAAATTCGCCGCTATTTCATGCGAAAAAGGTTAATCGAATCCTTGGCGGCTCACGCGACGGCCTTGTCGCCCTACAATCAGCTCAATAAAGACATTCGCATTTTGGTGAGAGCGACTCCGTTTGACCAACGCGAAACTTTGCCGGATTTTGTAGCAAAAATGGAAGAGCTCTTTCGTTTGTTCCTTGTGCGTCGCCTGACCATTCCGGCGCTGCAGTGGAGTGACCGTGAAATTATCGGCGACCTACGCAAACGCCACCGCGAGGTCTTCGACGACACGGCGGTGGATATGCGCAAACTGTTTTCGGAGTATCGCAAAGCCAAAGGTGCTCCCGACAAGCTGTCGCGGCTTGATGCCGAGCAATTGCTCGAAATGAGTCGGCGGGTTGCCGAGAAAATTGAGCAGGGTTACCAGGAGGCAAGCCGATGACTTGGGCATCGCTTTGGGCCTTGTGGTTTCTCGTGCCCTTAGCCGGGGTGCTCGTATGGAAGTATTTGCATCGCCGCAAGCAGCGCCCCACCGTTCAGTTTAGCTCGGTCGCTTTGTTGCGAGAAGCCGGCAAAACTTTGCGCTCGCGTCTGGTGGTTCTGCCGGAAATCCTCAAGATCGTGGGGATTGTTTTGGTGATTATTGCTCTGGCCCGGCCTCAGCGCGCTGATACTAAAATCAAGCGCAACGTTGAGGGGATCGATATCGTCATTTCTCTCGATATTTCCGACAGTATGTTGATCGAAGATATGAAGCCAGAAAATCGCCTGGAAGCTTCCAAAGTCATCATCCGCGATTTTATTAAAGGTCGGATTTCCGACCGGATTGGCTTGGTGGTGTTTTCCGGGGAATCCTACACTCGCGTTCCCCTGACACTCGATTACCCTCTCCTGCAGGCAAACCTGGCGGCCGTGCAAACCTCACGCAACATCAAAATGGGAACCGCCATTGGAGTGTCGTTGGCCAATGCGGTCTCGCGTCTCAAGGAGTCCACCGCCAAATCGAGAGTGGTGATTTTTCTGACGGACGGGGAAAACAACAGCGGGACGATTGATCCAATTACGGCGTTAGAAATTGCCAAGGGCTTTGGCATCAAGATTTATAGCATCGGCGTGGGGCGCGACGGACAGGCGCAGCTCCCTATTTATCTCGATGACGGGCGGGGCGGAAAGGTCAAGCGTTACCGTCCGATTCACAGTAAGATCAATGAAGAATTACTCGGTCGGATGGCCTCTGAAACCGGCGGGCGATCTTACCGGGCCCTTGACAGTCAAGCCTTGGCCAATGTGTTCCGTGAAATCGACAATCTTGAAAAAACCAAAATTGAAGTGAATCAATTCACGCGTTACGCGGAACTCTACCCCCTTTATCTCAAGTGGGGTTTGTTGGCCTTACTGCTGGGCGCGTTTTTGAGTCGGACTTTGCTGCGGAGGGGCCCGTGACCGTTTATCGTTTTGCGGACAAAGCGGCATTGCAGTTTTTGTGGCTTTTGCCGGTCTTGTTGGTCTTGTCGTGGTACCTGACCAAAATTCATTTGCAAAAAATTGCGCGAGGACTTGGGACGAAGATGGCCCCGTTTCTGACGGCCAGCGTGTCTTTGGCGCGGCGGCGTTGGAAGTTGATTCTCGAAGTTCTGGCACTTGCTGCTTTTGTGGTGGCCTTGGCGCGGCCGCAGGCCGGTCAGTCGCAACAGAAGGTCAAGAGCGAAGGAATTGAAATCGTCATTCTCTTTGATGCGTCCCATAGCATGGAAGCCGAAGACGCCAAGCCGAGCCGGATGGAGCTTGCCAAAAAAGAAGTGATGCGATTTTTGGATCGCCTGTCAGGCGATCGGGTCGGTTTGGTTGCGTTCGCCGGCTCGGCGGTCCTGCTCTCGCCGGTGACGACGGACCTTCCGGCGTTGAAGATGTACATCGAATCTTTGTCGCCCATGTCGGTAGCGACTCAGGGAACGGAATTTGCCAAGGCCCTGCGCGAGGCGGCTCAAGCCTTTAAGCGGGGTGGTGTCGACGAAGACGAGGGCTCGGCTGTTACCCGAGCTGTGGTGGTGGTGTCGGACGGCGAGGACCATGAGCCTGGGGCGATGAAGGTGGCCGAAGAATTAGCCCAAGAGGGAATTCGGCTTTTTGCTTTGGGAGTGGGTACCGAAAATGGTGGTCCCATCCCCATTCGCGATGAATTTGGCAATTTGCGGGGCTACAAAAAAGATGAAGCCGGCAAGGTGATCCTGACGCAAACCAAAGGGACCGTGCTTAAAGAGCTGGCCCAGCAAGGGAAGGGCAGCTTTTATCACCTCACTTTTGGCGGAAATGCTTCCCAGAATTTGTATGAGGACATCCGCAAGCTGGAACAGGCTCAATTCAATTCCTCCGTGGTCACCAGCTATGACGAAAAGTATCAGAACTTTTTGATTTTTGGACTCTTGTTGGCTCTGATAGAACTTTTTGTTGGCGAACGCAAAGGCCGGGCGCGCCTGTGGAAGGGGCGCTTTGAGGTGGCAGAAGAATGAGACTTTGGCAACTCCTGGCATTGAGTGGATTCCTGTGGACGGCTGAGCCCGTCAGTTGGGCATTTGATGCGGATGCCATCCGTCTGAACAACCAGGGCACCGAGCAGTTAGGACAGGAAAATACTTTCTTAGCGTACAAGAGTTTGGTGGGGGCGCTCGAGCGAGACCCTTTTAATCCCACCATCCATCTGAACTTGGGCCTCGCATTTTTGGTCAACAAGGAACCGGCGAAGGCCGTTAAGTCCTTTGGAACTGCCGCGCGCTTGTTCGAGGGCAATCCTGAGTTTCAATTTTACTCTTTGTTTAATGGCGGGGTGGCCGCCACCGAGGCTGGTGACATCCCGGGCGCGCTCAAATTTTACCAGGCGGCGCTCGAGTTGCGCCCCGACTCCAAAGAAGCAAAAACCAACATTGAATTGCTCTGGAAGGGTTCGGGCGGCCAGGGCCAAGGCCAAGGGCAAAATCAGCAGCCGAATCAAGATCAACAGCAGCCCAAAGACCCAAAGGATCAAAATCGAGACGGTGACTACGAGCAAAAAAAACAGCCTCAGCCGTTTCAGAGTAAAGAACTATCACCTGAGGACGTGCGCAAAATCTTAGAAGAGCTCAAAAACCAGGAGCAAAAAATCCGGGCTCAGGAGAACGAGCAAGGGCAGAAGGAGGCACCTCATGGCAAAGATTGGTAAGTGGTGGACCCTCTCGATGGCGTTGTGTTGGTTCGTGAGCTGGGCGCAAGCGGCCGACACGACCGTCTCGGCGACGGTGGATCGCAATGTGATGGAAGAAGGTGACACCTTTATTTTGGCGATTTCGGTTTCGAGTGGCAATACCATAACGGTCGAAGATCCCCGCCTGCCGAACCTCGTGGATTTGGATTTGATCAACTCTTGGCAGGCGTCAGAAACCCGCAGCAGTTTTTCCAATGGGAAATTTCAAGTCGAGCAGACCCGCACTTTTAATTATATGTTGGCTCCCAGCAAAGTGGGACAGATGCGGATTGATCCGATCGAAGTGGTCGTAAATGGCACGGCCCACAAGACTCAAGCAATCGACATCACAGTTCGCAAGGGGAGTGGAGTGCCCACGCAGCCGCGCGCCCAACGCCCGCGGCCCAATGACCAGGAACCACCCAATGCACCCGGCTCTCCTGAATCCTTGGAAGAATTAGATGACTTGTTTTCACAACTGCTGCGTCGAAGAAACAACCCGGGTCTGCGCGGCCAGCCGGTCAATCCCAACGACTCATTTTTTATCCAAGTCGATGTAGATAAGACCAAAGCTTATGCGGGCGAACAAATCACCGCTTCTTGGTTTTTGTATACTCGCGGTCAAATCAGCGACATCGATACTTTGAAGTATCCAAGCCTCGACGGATTTTGGAAGGAAGAAATTGATCTGGCGACCCGGTTGGATTTTCAGCAAGAAGTGATCAACGGAATCGTTTATCGCAAAGCCCTGTTGGCTTCCTACGCGTTGTTTCCGATAAAAGCGGGAACGGCACAAATCGATCCTTACCAAGCAAAATGCACGGTGATTACCGAGTCGGCATTTGGCTTTGGCCGGCCCTTTGTGCACACCAAGGCGAGTAAGGCCGTGCCCATCGAGGTGATCCCCGTTCCCACGGCAGATCGACCAGCGGATTTTGCGGGCGCCGTGGGCCAGTTCTCGGTTTCTGCCTCACTTTCAGAGGGAACAGTCCCAGCCAATCAACCCGTCACTCTTAAAGTTCGGTTTGATGGCCGAGGAAATGGCAAGTTAATTGAGTTGCCGCCACTCAAACTGCCCCCCAATGTTGAAGTCTATGATACCAAATCCGAGTCTAAGTTTTTTAAAAACGGCCAGAGTTATAAAGAATTCGAAGTTCTGTTGATTCCCCGTGCGGTTGGTGAGGTGGTGATTCCTCCCTTGAGTGTTAGCTTGTTTGATCCCGCGACGGCGCGCTTTTACACTAAGCAAACCCAGGAAATGAAACTCACCGTCACACCGGGCACGGGACCCCAAGCGGTGGAGTCATCTCCGCTTTCAATGGAAGCTAAGACGGTCCCTCAAGTTCAAGCGAATGCCTTGCCCGAGTTGGCCCTCGGCTGGGAAGCCAGCGCTTGGCGTTTTCCTCTTCCGCCCAAGATTTTTTGGCCGCTGATTTACCTGGCGGTTTTCGGCGTCTTGATTTGGTGGAGCATTATGCAGTTTGGACTTTTGGAGCGAGGAAAGGATGTCGCCAAGGTGGTGAGTCTGCGTTCCGACAAGATTGCGAAGTGGGCGGACAAGGGTGACTGGCGAATGGTAGGGGTTGAAGGGACCAACCTTGTTTACTATGTGCTCGGAGAGGTTTCGGGCTTGGGCGGGGGAGCACAGGAGCTGGAAAAACTGCTCCTCAAAGTGCCACCGAGTGTGCGCCGCGAGATGGAAGAGCCGTTGCGCAAATTGATGTCGACCTTGGAAGCTCTCGGTTTTGCCCCTGAAGCGATGATTGGCAGCCTTAAAGAAAAGTCTAAACTCAAGGAAACGGCGGGACGAATCAGAGATGTGTTGTCGAAGACCTTGTCTCTGAGTGAAGCACCTCAAACGGAAACAGACGGACAGCGAAAGAAGACCTAATGAGTTCTAAGCTTTGGCGAGTTCACATTTTGTTGACGCTAGTGGTGGTCGCGAGCCCACTGGGGGTTCGAGCGCAAACGAATTTGCGACCCATCGCTCTGAGCAGCGACCTCAATTTGCCGGCGCCGCGCTGGCAGATGGACAAGTCGACACCTCCGAAAGAAGCAAATGCCGTCGTCAAGTTGTTGCGACAACTCAAACAAGAGCAAACTCAAGGTGCCGGTGACAAGTGCCTGAGCACCGCGGGCACTTTGCAAAATCTCGCCAAGAGTTTGCGACCTTGGATTGCGGTGAGTGAACTTCAGTGTGCGATGCTCACTGGAAAGGATAAAAAACCGCGCCCTCAACCTTTGATGCAGGCCTTGGACCGAGTCGATCGCAGTCCCGATTGGTTGCTTCATGGCCCCCAAAAGGAGAGTTTGCGCCAGGCCTACACCGCTGGTTTGCTCGATTTGCTGAGCCGTGAAGTCAAGTCAAGCCGCAAACAGGCCTGGAAAACCATCGACCGACTCGTCAAAGTCCGCGGTTGGTTGAACAAGCAGCAAGAGGGAGAGCTGTTTCGGATCGCCGGAGAGCTGGCCTTTTTGCAGCAGAATTTAAGTTTGGCACTTGATTACTACAGTCGTAGTTTTGAGGCCGACCCACTCGGAACGGTGAAAAATCGTTTGGACTCAATCCGGGCGGCGCTGCACAAGGACAAGGGCGAGCCTCTGCCAGCCGAAGCCGCCGGTGTCACCGAGGTGCTCGAAGCTTCCAAAGAAGAGAATGAACTCTACGAGCGCATCAAGACGGCCCTGAGTACGGGTGATTTGGTCGCCGCTGTTGAAGACTCGATTCAATTGATCGCGGATTTTCCAGGAGGACGTCGCTCGGAGTGGGCGAGTGATCGCATTTATGAAGTGTTGAGTAATTTGTTGAGTAAGTCTGACAGTAAGTTTCGCTTACTCAAAGAGCGGGTAGTGGAGCCGATGCTCAAGGCCTCGCCTTCGCGCCAGGCCGCCTGGGCTTTGCGGCTGTTTTATTCGGGCTATTATCTCGAAGCTTTCCAGTTGGCGGAGTCGGCGGTCAATCAGGACAAGGGCCCAAGCGTTGCGGGGCCGCTGATGACGGCGGCGCAAGCGGCGGTTTTTCTCGGTGACTACAAGCGTGCCACCCGCTTTTTTGAACGCTTGGTCCAGCAACATGGCGGCACAGAGGAAGGCGCCGAAGGATTGTTTCGCTTGGGATTGGTTTATTGGCGTCAGCAACGAATGGCCGAGAGTGTCGCGGCCTTCGAACGACTGCTCGCCTTGCCGTTGGGCTCCAAGTGGGAGCTGCAGTCCCGCTATTGGATGTGGCGAGCGCTGGAAAAGATCAGTGTGGAGCGGGCCCGCGAAGAAGCGCAAAAAATCGTTGAGCGGTTCCCGTTGACTTACTATGGTTTGGTGGCGCGCGCGCAGATGAACGGCAATGTCTTGGAGTTTCCTAAAGATGACAAGGGCCCAATAAAGGTTGAGAAGTGGCTCACCGAAACCGAAAGTCTGGCCTGGGAACGTCTCCAGATTCTGCTGCGTGCGGGCTGGTTGGATGAAGCGCAATTGGAGATCGAGCAGCTTCCTCCCCCGCAAACCGCCGAGGAAAAAGTCGTGCGAGCGCGACTTTATGCCTTGGCCTTTGAGCACCACCGCGCGATCACCTTAGTGAATGAGGCGTGGGAGCAGGAACCTGAAACCTTGCGGCCGGCTTTGTTTCATCTGTCGTTTCCTCGCGAATTTGAAGAGCTGATAAATAAGAGTGCCGAGCGCGAAAAGTTAGACCCTCAGCTCGTCAACGCTTTGATTAAACAAGAAAGTTCATTTATGCCCAAGGCCCTGAGTCCGGCCCAAGCGGCGGGACTCATGCAAATTGTGCCGGTGACGGCTCGCGATTCGGCGCAATTTCTCAAGTGGAAAAAACGCCTCTCACTCCCGGAAGACCTTTTTGTACCTGAAACCAACCTAACTTTTGGCGCAAGTTATCTCAAGCGCATGGTCAGAGCGTTTGACCAACACTTACCTCTCGGGCTTGCGGCGTATAACTTAGGAATCGGACGCTTGCGCAAATGGTTGGGCAACCGCGATGAGCTCGCCAAGCTTTCGTCCACCGGTTCCGATAACCCGAGCGACGGTCTGTGGGTGGATGAGTTGCCGTGGTCGGAGACCAGTTACTACGTCAAGGCCGTCATGCGAAACTATTTGGTGTACCAAGTGCTCGCCAAGGGCAAAGTTTCAATGGAGAGTCCACATTGGAAAGGGGCGCTTCAGCCCTAGTGAGTCGGCAGGAACTGGCACTAAAGTTGAGTTTCCCAGGTGCTCAAAATTTGACCACACTTGACCTTGGTCCTTTGTGACTAGGCCGATCGACCAATGCTGACCTGCAAGGTTGCGGTCTCCTGCTGAATTGAGTTAAATTATAATTAACATTTTCTGAGGATGGTGAGGATGCAAGGATTGCGATGGATCTTAACGGGCTTGCTGGCGTTGGGACTGACTGCATGCGGTCATATGAGCGGAACGCCAAAGGATCATGATCAAGCGGCTCTAACTCCCGGCGAAGAGGACCAAAACATTCAACAGATCGCTGGCGTCAATGACGACATTGCCACCTCTCCAGCCGAGCAAAACAATATTCCCATCGAAGTGAACAAGCAGGTCCAAAAGTGGGTTGATTATTTTCAAGGTCGCGGGCGCAAACACATGATCCGCGATCTGGAGAGATCCTCTCGTTACCTTCCCATGATGAAGACCGAACTACAAAAGGCCGGATTGCCGTCGGACCTCGTTTATGTGTCCTTGATTGAGTCTGGATTTAACCCCGTGGCTCACAGTCGGGCGGCGGCGGTTGGCTACTGGCAGTTTATTCGCGAAACCGGCAAGAACTATGGACTGCAAATTGACGCCTTTGTAGATGAACGCCGCGATCCGGTGCTCTCCACCCAAGCGGCATCACGATATTTTAGGGCGCTTCATAACCTGTTTGGAAACTGGTATTTGGCCCTGGCCTCGTACAACACCGGAGAAAATCGCGTGAAGCGGGCGGTGATGCGCAGTTATAGCCGCGATTTTTGGAAGCTCGCCAAGGATCGTCGTTTGCCGCGCGAAACGGTCAATTATGTTCCCAAGTTTATTGCCGCCACTTTGATTGCGAAGAATCCCGAAATCTACGGGTTTAGGGATATCGCCTATCAGCCGCCCCTGGCGTATGATCAAATCACCATCGACAAGCCGATTAGTTTGCAAAAACTTGCGAGCGGCATGGGGGGCATTAGCTACGAAGAAATGCGTCGGCTTAATCCCATGTACCGCACCTATTTCATTCCGGTTCCCCAAGGTAGGAGCGTGGTGCTGCGAGTTCCACTCGGGGCCAAGGACCGCGCCATGGCGGCAGTGGACATGAGCTATTCGACACCGCCGAGGTATGTGGCCACCGAATTCTCTTATCGCGTTCGGCGAGGCGACACTTTGTCCGGAATTGCCCGTAAGTACCGCACCTCGATCGGCAACTTGCGCCGCTTGAATCATTTGGGCAATCGCTCGAGCCTGCGCGTGGGCCAACGCCTGCGGGTGCCTGAGCGCGAAACCAATACCGCGCGCATGGAGTATGAGGAGTCAAATCCTTCTGCCAATCGGCGAGTCGCCGCCAGCCGCGATGTTCGCTACCACCAAGTTAAGCGGGGCGAGAATTTAAGTACGATTGCCAACAAGTATCGCACCTCGGTTGCAGCCCTTCGGGAGATCAACCAATTGAGTCGTCGCTCCGTCATTATGGTTGGGCAAAAAATTGTGGTCCGAGATCAAAAAGGCAAAGTCCATGTCGTCCGCCAGGGTGAAACCCTCACGGGCATCGCCAAGCAATATGCGATGAAGGTGGGTGATATTGCCTCCGCCAACCAGTTGACCAATCGCTCCCACATCATGGTCGGAAGCGAACTCGTTATCCCACAGAATAATTAGCGCGCTCAGAATAGCTGTCCCGCTCGGAATGGCTGTCCCGTTCAGAATAGCTGTTCCGCTCAGAATAGCTGTTCCACTCAGGGTAACTGTCCCGCTCAGGGTAACTGTCCCGCTGTCCCGCTCAGGGTAACATCCCGCTATCCCGCATTCCTGCTAGAGAATTA
>JADZEO010000087.1 GCA_020850475.1 Bdellovibrionales bacterium
TGATTTTTCTTGCATGGGTTACTCCGTCCCCGCTGCCATCGGAGCCGCACTTGCCAAGCCCGATTGCCCAATCATTGCTTTGGTGGGCGACGGCGCGTTTAATATGACGGGTCTCGAGCTACTGACGGCCCAAAGAGAAAAGCTCGCAACCGCATTTTTTATTCTCTGTGATCGTGAACTCTCGCAGATTGCCCAATTTCAAAGGCGAGTTTTGCATCGGACCACTCTCACCGCGCTCCCTCCACTGAACTACCAGGCGCTGGCGAGCAGTCTCGGGGTGGCCTATTGCCATCTCCAAAATGACCACCAAATCAAGTCCGGGTTCGACCAAGTGCTGTCGTCGCTGCAAGCTCATCAACCCATCCTCGTTGAGGTCAATATCGATTACTCACGCCAAACTCATTTCACTCAAGGGGCGATCAAAACTAATTTTCAACGATTGGACATCAAGGACAAGTTCCGACTGGCGAGCCGACTCGTGAGTCGGAAACTTTTTGATCGGGGTTGATTGATCGGGGTTGATTGATCGCAGTGAATTTTTAGTGCTGAGAACCTACGGCCCGAGCGGAGCGCGGTGCCGAATGACAAAGAAAACCAAGTTCGCAAGCCTGGCCGGTCTTATCAATCACTTTCCCAGATTTGGTTAAGCCCAGCTCGCAACGATCGGCCCGCGAAAATAAATACACCCCTTGCCAGTAGGTCCCCAAATACAACACTTCTTCTTCATTCAGTGCGGTCACCAGCTCCTCACAACTGCATTGCTCGGGACGATATTGATTGACCCCTACCCAAGTCCAGGCTTGCTCAAGAGGTCCACAGGCCCAGGCCCCCGCAGCGGTCATGATTGTGAGAAAGGTTGCTGCTAAAAAGCTGAAAGTGCGAAGCATTTACCTACACTCAGTTGCCAGATGTGAAAATGATCTCACGCTCTCGGCGAAGGATCAAGAATTAGGCACGAGGGTCGCCCAAAGAATCAACTTCTCAACTATTGTCCAACGTAGTCTGCCGCTCGCTGAACAATCTCACGATTAATGCCCTGAGCTTGAGCAAGAAGTTGACCACGACTGGAAGGGACATAAACCATCATTTGCATCGCCAGCTCCACCTTATCTCCAGCAATCGATAACCTTAGGTTTTCCGGTAGGCTCGCTGGAAGGTTGTCGGCAAGTATTACGTTACGCACGGCCTGGTTGACGACCTGGCTGCTGCTTGATTTCTGATACCGCAAGGCCTCACCAAGAAAACTAACTCCCGTCATTCGCAGAGCTTCATCGTTTGCCGAGTAGGCCACTCGTTCGTGTGAGCTGAGAAAATCCGCCACGGCTGTAATTTGCTGGGTGTCGCTCGCGAGGGCCTTGAGTCTCTCAGTCTCTTCAGCCGACCTGACTTGTTTTCGCTTGATCGTAAAAAACTCGTAGAGCTTTTGGCCTAACCTTGAGGTTTCAGCACTCAAAATGCGGGCCACGTCGTCAGGAGCCCAGGCCTGACCGTCGTGCAGATTTACCCGTGGACTCGGGGTCGCCCCAACTTGGCCAGAGGGATCTTTAGGCTCTTGGCTTGCCCCCACACTTTCGGTGTTCGGGATGTTCGAGTCAAAACCAGCTGTCTCGGTTCCGGCGTATTGACCTTGCTGCCGAGTTTTCGAGTGACTCGCCACCGTCGAAGGCTCAAGCCCTGACTCGAGAGATGAAACCGAGATATTATGTTTCACTCGCCAGGCAACCAGTCCAATTCCCACTGCGAAAAGTCCAAGAAAGATGGCCTGTGCCTTTCTTGCTCTCGGCAGCCTTATCATCTGCGCTTCCTGCTAAAGAGGTCATGAACCAGCGAGTGGCGCAAGATCACTCGGCCCATATGTTCATTGCCTTCACTCTGGTAGTAAGCTGAACCAGTGATAAAGCCTTCGGCCACGATCAAGTTCTTCAGAAGATCCTTGGTCTCGGGATAAAGATTGTAGACTCGATCAAAAATCTCAAAATTGCGAGCCTCAACAATCTCATCGGTTTGCCCGTTGTAGGTCACCAGCTGATCTCCCCGACGCAACTTGACCGCCTCAACTAAGCGTCCATCCGGGGTGAGCATCGGGTGTCCCTCGGTCACCTGAAGGCGCCCGCCTCCGGCCGTCTTAAACTCAATTATCCGTTGTTTAGCGGGTGCTAAGTCGACCACATAATTGCCGATTCGTTCGGCCACCAGACGGATGTCTTCAAAAAAGCTTCCCGGGCGCACCACCATCACTTCTGGAAGGTCAGCTTCAAATGCCTCTTTGATACCGACATATCCTTGCTCGGCAAACAACACGCGCTGATCACCCGTAAAACAACCGGCGGTGCACAGACCAATGATCCTCACATCCTCAGGAATGTTACACGGTTCACTCGGATCCACCGGCGCTTGCCAGCTCCCTTTCACTTTGCCATTTTTGACCTGGCCAAAGGCGGGGTAGTGGCCCCCGTGAGTATAGAGCTTTTCGCCTCCCAACTTAAAGAAGAAGCTGATCGCCGGGTGGTCCTTGCACTTCAGAACCCAAGCCCTACGCCCGTCGACTTCTGAGCGATAGATGGTGTCTCCGCCGCAACGACCTGAGACCGTAAAGGGCTCACAGTGATCCTCATCCTTAGAGCTCATAATCGTGGTCCGTACCAGTGTATCAACGCCGCCTTTGCAGACAAAGGCCTCTTTATAACTGTAGGTGCGCTTGATAAAACCAATGAAGTTCTTCGGACAATTCAAAAATTTGTCATCTTCGCGATGCCGCTCCCAGGTTTCGCCTTCGGAATAACCACTGGGGCAGAGCTGAATGCACGAGCGCTGTACATCTTGCCATGCGCCCTCTTGCACGTTTTCTTTGATCACGCCCTCGGTACATAAAAAGATGTTCGTCAGGGTTCGTCGCTGCACCACCGTTCCCCGATATCCAGCCCCGCAATCGGTCGTGCGAGTTTCTTCACGACTGGTCTGCCAGTTGTCGCCATCGAGATGCCCGTCTTTGCACTGCTGGCGGCAGGTATTTCGCAACTGTTGCCAACCGCCCTCGATGAGCTCTGAGATCACTTTGCCATCGTCACATTGAAAGCGATTGGTCACCTCTCGGCGGTAATCAATTTGTCCAACGTGTCCCGCCGGGCAAGCATCGGTCTTCGATTCTTCTTTTTTCGACTCCCACTCATCGCCATGACGACGACCATCTCGACAATCTTGCTTACAGGAGCTGGTGATCACATTCCAATGCCCTTGAGTTATCGTTGAGCTCACTTGACCGTCTTGGCAGAGGAGGGTCTCGGTTACCGAACGCTCACTGGTGATCGTGCCTGAAAAACCCGATTCGCAGTCCTCAGTGCGTTGTTCACTGGTTACGTTGACCTTTGAACCACCATGGACCAGCCCTTCTTTAACACAACTCTTGTGACATTGATTGTCCGTCTGACTCCACTCACCAACTTGATAAAGAGTTCGCGAGACGGTTCCATTGAGGCAAATAAACTGATGATTGATCTGACGTCCCCAAAGCACTCGACCAGTTTCGTTTTCACCGCAGGCGGCTTCTTTTGACTCCGTCTCAGTTTCTTGCCAAGTCTCATTGTGCTTGCGGGGACCGCAATTTTGACCCTGAGGTGGTTTAATGCGACATTGGCTGTCGTCAATTTGATAGAGACTTCGCTCCGCGGGCCCGTTCGAGGCCCAACCACCTTCAAGACAAGTCTCGGCACTTCTCAGTAAAAAAGTAAGAGTAATCAATTTTTGGGAATCTTCAGGACAAGGGACTTGCTCCGTCACAAAACTAAAATTGTCTCGGACTTGGCCTTCTTCGAATTCCCCGCAGCGATTCGGGGGACGCACGCACTGGCCCGCCTGAATGAGGCGGCCCGTGTGTTGACCCGTTTCCGTCACTCGGCCGTCGTCACAAACGTACACTTTCACTAATTCATAGATGTCTTCCGTCTGCGAGCCATCGGCGCAAGGGGTGGGCTGGCGGATAACTCCGTCAACTACGGTCCAAGGTGCAAGCTCGGGAATCCCCTGACAGGTGTTTTGACTGGGCGGAACCGACAGTTGGGTGTCCTTGGCTAAGGTCGTCGCAACCCCAGGAGTGAAGTTGACCTCAGAACATCCAGCAGCGCCTAGAATTAAAAGACTTAAGGCAATAGCGACCCTTGAGAAACCGATAGTTCCCTTCATATCCACTTCCCCAATTCAGTAAAGAACTGTTACTACCCTTGGCCGCTGCACCCGAATCCACTCGCGCGCTGCCGGCCTCTCAATCCACTTCAATGAGTCTCGAGACGAGCCCATCGGTTCAATTGACTTACTTGGGAAATGCCGCACAAGCATTAACCCCACACCACATCCTTAGACACCCACAGCATGGCAAAGGTCGGCAAAAAACAAAAGCCAAGAAAAATTGGGATTTTTTCATTTCGAAAATACGCCCAGCCCAGCCCCGGTCTGGAGCAGAGTGAGACACTCATGACTCTTTTAGTTGCATTTTGAATTTCGATTTTTTGAACAACTGCTCGACAGCTGGAACTTAAACGCAGCTACTTCGCGAAGGCACTTTCGCCCAGAGGAATCTCGAGAGCGACTCTCGTTCCTTGGTCACCGGCGGACTCAATTTTCAGGCGACCACCCGCTCCTCTAGCGGCTTCGCGAACCTGCCAAAGGCCGATCCCCTTACCGTTGGCTTTACTGGCCGTAAATCCATAAAGCGTAACGAAGGGAAGCATCGCCTGGGGAATTCCCGGCCCGTTATCATTTACTTCGATCACCAGCTGTTTTTCTTGTTGGCTCAGTCGCACCACCACTGTGCCAACCCCGAGTCCTCGACCCTGGATGGCTTCCACGGCATTGCTGATCAAGTTCGATAAGCTACACTGCAGCTGAACCATCGACATTGGAACAACGAGGTCGCTTGGGAGGTCGCAAACAAACGCCAGCTCAACTTCCTTTCGCTCTGCCAACCGGGCCCGCCATTCAACGATAACGGGGGCAATGGCCGTAAGGATGTTGGCTTGACCTCCTGATGGCGCGGCAGTGACCGTCGTCGCCTTCCAATTTTCCGTGACTTCGAGATCATCGGAGAGCGCTCGAAGACGCTCGACGGCGGCTTTTAAAACCACCGCCTCTCCCCCACCTGTTTTCTCCAGGCGATCGGCCACTGCCGCCAAAGCCCCAATGGGCGACTGCAAATCATGAACCCAACGTTTTAGGTTTCGAGCATCTAACATACCAACTCCTCATGCCCTCATCATTAACCCAGCCCCGGCCCATTCGACAATCTTGATTTATCCTCGCACTTGCAATTTGTTTATTTTGTATATATACATGATACACACATGAAACGCGTCAACATTTACCAACATCAAGACTATCGCCAATTGCTCGATGAATTACTCGAGCTCAATCAGCTCTCGTATCGCCAGCTGGCCAGTAGCTCCCAGAAAATCGTGAGCTTCCCTTTGCTTGCCAAGGTGTTAATTAAAGATCCTCATGGCACCTATAAGGGGCACCAAAATCTCAGCCCTGAGAAGCTGGCTCTGCTCCTCGACTTTTTTGGCTATAACCAAGAGGAAGTTCAGTTTGGTTTGCTGATGCGATTTGAGAACGACATCCGCTCGCTGCCCCACCAGCGAGGCTCTTTGGCCAAATCAGTCCTCAAAAAGGCCGTGCAGGCCAGTCGACGGCGAGCCAAGACCGCCAAGGGCCATAAACCCCACGAAGGGGCACCGATGATTCGCCTTTTAGGGGGGTTATTTGATCAACTTCCAGAAGAGAGTCGGTCCCGAGTTCTAAAGGCCCTCACCCGTGAGGCCCTGATCGTCGCCGAGCGGACCAAGAATGTTCCCGGTTCCGCACGGATTCAGCACCTCATCGGTGAACTCAAGAACCTTACTTGAAGTAGGGGTATTGTTCGATTTGTTTAGATAACATCTCTTGGAAATCGCGCTGATCGTAAGCAGGAATACTCATTTTTGGAATGACAAAGGCCCGCAGCCGCGATCGACCAGCTTCGGCTTGAACCAACTGATCCCGAAACGCGACCACAAAATCACCCGTTTTTGCACCCTTAAGTGCTGTCTCATCGATCATCGCAAGCGAGTTCCAAGGGCTCCGTGGCCATTGTACTCTGTTATATTGGGTGAGCTTGTTGGGCCATTGTATTTCAAACTGCGGAGCCGTCGTAGTCACGCTCGCCGGCATTGACCACCCCACCGTTCCTAAGACCACCAAATCACCTTGTAGTGGGCGACTCATTCTAGCCAAGACCCAAAGCAATTGGCGTTGTTCAGGTGTCGACAGATCAGCCGTTTTAAGCTGATTCTTTATGATCAAAGGCATGTCGATACGGGCAGGTCCACCAACTCCGCCGGTTGTTCCGCCACCGCCCAAGGCGGTCCGAGCTCCCCCACCAATGCCGGTCGTTGTTCCTCCGCCACCAGCAATAGCAGTCAGCGAGAATACAATAAATATGACACTCAAGATGTTTTTCATCAGAAGTCCTCCGGCCGCAAGAGGCTGCGGGACACGTTCACGTACATAAACTCGGGGCGTTCCGCATCGCCGATTTCATCTATGAGGGCAAGCAAGTCACTTTGGAATCTCTCGCAAATTGCATTGAGACGTCCTATAGTGCGCCGATTAAATGGTATCGCGAGATTACGAAATCCCACGGTCTTCTGGGGCAAACCAAATTGGAAGCCTTCATGAGATTTTACGGCGGAATGTATGGTGGTGCGAGCAAAGTCTGCCAAAATCTCAACATCTGCAAAGTTCAAGCTTAAATCAATTTTTTCGATATTGATGTCAATCTGGTCTCCATCAACCGTAATGATCTTAGCCTGCTCCATTTCAACCAGCAGAGAATTGAGTATCGGCAATAAGCTTTGGTTTTTAGCCTTCAGATAGTTGCTGATATCTGTAACGCTTTTAAATCCAGAATGAAGAACCAAAAGGAAAACGTAGTACTTTCCCGGGTCAGTTTGAAATTCAAACTGCACCTTGGTCCTCGGTTGAGGTTGGGTGGTTTCCTGGTTTTCGCTGTCGCCAATTGGCAACTGATTGGAGTGATCAAGCATCGGTTAGCCCCAAGTTCCACTTCGCTTAATAGTGTGTCGTTAACTGGGGTATAAACTAAGAGAGATTAAAAAATCAATTGGAAGTGTTTAACCAAGAAAACTTTGGAAATCGGTCCGCCAGATGGCTTTGGGGCAATGATTGACTCAAATCAAGATTCTCGGTGGCATTCCACCGGTGGGAATGACCCATTTAAATTGATACAACCTGACTCTTTACCAACATTTATCAGCCAATCTTGTTATCTTTCCCAGATTTTTGTCCGACAAGCCCACTGTTGCCAAACGGAATCAGGCCGGATCCGGAATAAGCCAGATGATGAACAAAATTCGCGCTCGTCTATATACTATGCCATTGCGCCAGCGATTACTTTGGCTGAGCGCTATCTCCTTTGCGGCGATGACCGTTTTTGCCACCCGACAAATTTACCATACAACGTTGCAAGTAAAGGATATTCAGGCGACTCAAAATGACATTGAAATCGCCTTTCAAATCTCCGAGCTGTTTCATCACTTGCAAAAGGAAAGAGGACTCTCGGTCGCCTTCCTCGGAGTCAATGCCCCTGTGCCCGTGGCTCACCTTGAAGAAATCCAGGAATCCACTGATCGCCAGGCCCAGACACTTCAAATGGCGATTGTCGCGATCCCCCGCCTCTCAACCCACCTGCGCGAGGAAGGGCAAACGATCATTGAACTGTCTCGAACCCTCGAAGGATTTCGCAGTGAACTTAAACGGGGTAGTCATACCCAGGACGAGGTGCTCTCACATTATACCAACCTCAATTCACTGTTGGTTCATGTATTAGCTGAATTGGGTGCGGCTACGGCAATTACGGAAATCAGGTCTTCACTAACCACCTATGCTCATCTCATCCAACTCAAGGAATATGCGGGCCTGGAGCGCGCCCAGGTCAATCTCTTGCTCACCGACAAAAACCTTCCTGTTCCGCGAATGAGTCAATGGCAGCAACTCATTGGAGCCCAAATCGCGCAAGAGGTGGTATTGCTTTCGTCGGCGACTCTTTTATCGTGGAATTTTGCGCAACAGTACCGCCGGTACCAACAGCTGCCTTCGTCGCAAACGATTTTGAATCTTCGCGACGAGCTTCTTAAGGACAAAGCCCAGGGGACTCGCAGTGTCGAATTGGATGAGTGGATTGAGGTCGCGAGCCAGCGAATCGATGCCCTAAGAGAAATTGAGTACCACGTGCAAATCCAGCTCAATGAGCAACTCTCTCGTCTGAGCAGTGAAGCTTATTGGCGGATGTCCATAGTCGCCGGGCTTTATTTGCTCATCGCAATCCTAGTGATGTTGATGTCTCGCCAGGTCGCTCTCTCCATCATCCGTCCGACGATGCGCACCCTGGCCTTGGTGCGAAAAGCCGCCCGCCAGGTGCGCCGCAATCACTTGGGCAAAACCGGATTTGAATCACCGCCACCGTCGACCTCTCTGGCCGTCCGTGATGAGCTCTCCGAGGTATTGTCCCGTATTAGCCACTTCATTGGCGTCTTAGAGCGTTCCCAGGACGAACTCGCCAGTCTCCAACAATACTCAGAGTCCATTGTCAATTCACTGAGTGAAACCCTCCTGATTTTCAATCGGCAAGGACGATTGGCTCGAATCAATCAGAGCGGCCTCAGCCTCCTTGGTCGGTCGGCCGACGATCTCTTGGGCTCAACCATCGATCACCTGCTTGAATGCGCCGCTCTTGACGACAGCTGCACAGATTTCACCTCGATCTCCCAAAAAATCTCCAGCGGTGAAATCACCGATAGAGAAGCTCAACTCAAAACCGCCGACCCCAAAACCCAAATCCCCGTGGTGGTGACCGGTTCGCTTCTGGTCAATGGCAGCGGCACCCCGGATGGCTTGGTCCTTGCCATTCGCGACGCCCGAGAATCGCGTCTGCTCAAACAATTGATTGCAACTCAAAATGACCTCGTTGCAACTGCAAAACTGGCGTCGGTTGGCGAACTCGCCTCGCAAATCGCCCACGAAATTAATTCCCCGCTCAGTGCCATTTTGCTGGGCGCGGACCTCATTCGTCGGGCCGCCGAAAAAAACAAACTCGATCCCGCAAGTCTCAATCGCCACCTAGACTCAATTGTCGCCGTCACCGAGCGAATTTCCAAGATTACCACCAACATGAGAAAGTTGGCCTTGGGCATCAGTTCTCAAGAAGTAAGACCCTTCTTGGTGCAAGCAATGATTAGCGAGGCCATCAATTTAGTTGAAGAGCGACTGAAATCACAATGTGTCATCATCGAATGTGACCTACCTCAGGAAGAGGTCATTCACCTCGGAAACGAGGTTGCAGTCGGCCATGCTCTTTCGTGTTTGCTGAATTCTGTTCTTGATGGGCTAAAGACTTCGTCCGAAAAGAAAGTCCATATCCGCCTCAAACCTGAGACCGGGCAATTCGCAGTCATTATTGAGGGGAGCTGCCCCAATTTCACCTCGACTGAAGCCGAAGTGCTCTTTTCGGTTCGTAACAATCTCCATGGCCTAGAGGATGGAGCTGGGTACGGATTAGTGGTGTCAAAAGACATTGTCAGTCGCTTTGGTGGAGAAATCTTAATCGATACGGCTCAGACTCAACGAACCTTTGTGATGCGCTTTACTGCTCCGGCCGTCCCCCTAAGGCAGGCGGCTTAAGTCATCGTCGATTCTTAAAACTTCTTCTTCAAAAAACTTAAGGTGAATGGTTGGGGTCATGCTGTGATGAAAGCGAGCACGCGTATGGCGTTTGATTAAGTCCTTGAGGACTTCCAATGATTCAGCTTCCAGCCGAAGGTTTTCGCCGAGCGCACGAGCCCGATAAAATTGCCCTGAAAATCCGACGACCTGAAAAACCAAGGCATTCCCTACGGGGTGATCACTCCAAGAGTAAACAAACCACCAATGGGTCAGGGCTCCGGCCATAACAAATAGATGAAAAACCTCGTGGGGGCCCATGATCCCCTCAATGACGACAGGCCAACGCAAAAACTCCATGACCGCACCGAGGGAATAAAAGACCCCGCCAACCCACAACAAATGAAAGCTCTTTTCACCGAACTGGCGGACAAATCGCCAGGCCGTCAGCACCCCCACCCAACCCAGACCGAGATAAAACCCTAAGCTCACCCACTCAGGAATGGCCGAGAAGAAAACCACTTCGAGCACCAGCCCCGTAATGGCCACTCCCCACACGAGAAGCAAAATTCCCCAGCGCCAGGCGCCTCGAAATAAAATGGTGTGGATCGGCGTAAAGGTTCCGGCGATCAAGACCCAAATGCCGGCATGATCGAGCCGCTGCAGAACGGCCCGCGGAGTTCCTCCCGGTTCCAGGAGGTGGTACACCCCACTCATTGAAAACAAAAAGATCAGTGAAAAGGAAAAAAGCCCTAAGGCCCACAAGCGAGCAAAGTTCCCCCGGCCCTTTCGCGCTAGAAAATAAAATCCCCCGGCCGCGCTCACGGCCGCCAAAAGATGACTCCAACAACTAAAGGGCTCACTAAATCCTGGTATGGCGATGATGTTCATTTAATGCCACCTTAGCCCAGAATCGCTAGAATCACCAGGCTACAATCAGCAACCCGACCCTTCCATAATGATCGAATAGACCTTTCCGGTGTGGGGATCAACCATGAGCAGGGACGCAAAGCGGACTCCACATTGCACAGCGCCCAATGGCCCAACTCCAAACATCACACCAGTTCCCAAAAGGCCTTTAAAGGCGGCCTTGGCCTTGTTGATCTTAGGCATGAGTTTCTTAAGCTCAGCTTGGGGGTTGTCGCTGCCACCAAAGCGGTTTTCAATAAAATCAAAACCAAAAATGTAGCTATAAGCCGACTTCATGGTCGCCGAACCCCATCGAGTTGAGTCGGCCTCCCAGGCTTCGTCGGACTCGCCCACCCAGTCAGCGGCGAAATCTTCCACTTGCTCTGATTCGGCGATCTCTTTAAGTGCGGCGTAGATGGACTTGGTTGGCTTGACTTGATAGTTGCTGCTTCCTTCGGCGATCGCCGATAGAGCGGCGTACGCATTAGCTATAGCCTTTGACTTTTCCGCAGGGGTCTGCCCAAACGCCGCAATCGAAATTAGCAAGCTAAAAATAAGTATCGTCGATTTGACCATGGAATCCCCCTTATTTGAGTATTGGGGGTCGTTACTACTGGGCGACTCACTTTGGTGTCAAAACAAGACCCTAAACTGCAAAAAATTCAGTGGGTATAATTACGGTTAGGGGACTTTGCTGCCAAGGATAGGCCCAAGGTAATCCCAAACAACATCGGCAAATACTGTATAACCAAAGAGATTAAAGTGTCCGTCATTGATGAAGGAATATTCGGCCCGGGGCTTTGAGTCCAGAAGCCTTTGGAAGTCCTCGAACATGTCAACTACCTCCACGGCCGATCTCTCAAACGGCTTTCGGAAATACCCTCTCTCGCTCTTCTCCGATATTTCATATGGATAAGGATGGAGGATAACTACCAAACGATGTCCATGCCCCTTTACCTCTTGGGAAAGGTCTTCCGTCGCCTTGACTACTTGTTCAGATGCCCAAAAAAGCACTCTTTTGTTTTCATTTGGAGAATTAAGGTTAAAGTCCCACCTGAAAAGGGTCATCATTACCCAACGGAAAAAATGGCTGTGTTGCCAAAACAACTCTGAACGAGGATGGCGAATAGCACTATCTACCCGATCAACTCCTCCCCGTTGGATGATATCATTGACGTCAGAAGAATTAATGACCAAGACCACTAAGTCGGCGTCAAGGCTTGCAAGGGATGTCCGGTAAAATCGCAAATGTTCCACCGCATCCCACCCGGGCAACCCACCATTGATCAAACGAAAATTCTTCTCCGGGAACGCCTTAGAAACCTTTGGCCGCAACTGGGCTATCCAGGTTTGGTTCGTATCAACTCCTACGCCATATGTAAACGAGTCTCCCAAAAACAAGACTCGCGTCTCATTCTGAGACTTCGGAGGAATTTCCTCGTCGCGAAGCCCAAGGGAATTCAACTGAGATATGTGAGAAAACTCAGTCGTAGTAATATTGTGCGGTCCAGGCCCAGGATAGCTGGGGGCTTGAAACGGGGAAACATAGTGTCCAAAATTAACTTCGGTGTACGTTTTTACTGAGCCGTGCCTTCGAACCACAATCTCCGCAAGCCCTAGACTCATCAAAGTCGAGGCCAGCACCAGTGCTATATTTTTTAGCATCGATTACCCGTCACTCTTTGGAAAGACTTTTTGACGTAGTATAGCAACCCATTGATTTCGGGCCAAGTAGTTTCAAACTGCGACAAGCCCTCTCAGTTTGAATCAAGACAAAGTAAACCGTGTTTAAAATTAAAATTACATCTATTTAATCTGAGCCCTAAAAAACCGACAAGAACCCTATGCCGGATCATAAACCATCGTCAGCGACAGCCTCTCACTTTGAACTCTTTAATGAACTGTCACTACGGCCCGAAATTTTGCGAGGTCAGTTCGTCGAGTTTGCCCGCGTCGTAACTCAAACACTCGCTGAGTCGCTTCGAGTGGGTCGGATTAATGTATGGACCTTTAATGCGGACCGCAGTGCCATCGTGAGTGTCGATGAGTTTGATCTTAAGTCTGGAAAGCATCATTCAGGCACGGCATTTCCGATCGCCGCAGCCCCCAAGTATTTCGCCAAACTCTGCGCCACTCGCTCGCTTTCAATTAGCGACTCTATGACAGATCCGATTGCCGCCGAGTTCCGCGAAGTTTACTCCAAACCCCTCGGCATTGGGGCCCTGCTCGATTCATTGATTTTTTATGGACAAGAGATGGTGGGTGTCATGTGTTTCGAAAATGTCGGTGGACCCCACGTCTGGACAGTAGAAGAAACCTACTTAGCAGGAATCGTGGCTGACCTTTTGTCACGCGCTTATACGCTTCAGGAGCAACAAAAGCTCATGGTCTTGCTTGAAAATCAAAATGACGACCTCGAGAAGAGAATCAAGGTTCGGACGCTGGATCTAGAGGATTTGGTTTCGAATCAGACCGCCCTCCTGCGGGGGATTTGTCATGACATCGCCAATGCGATTAACATGATTTATGTTAACTGTGAGATGGGTAAACGTAAACCCGAAGCCAAATTCTTTGATCAGGTTCGTCAGTCCGCAGCCCTCATCCAGGGAATGATGAGCGATGTGCGCTGCTATTGCAAATTCTCCGATCAGCATACAGGCTCAGGCCCCCAAACCGGCGGCTTTAGCGCAACGGCCAGTACCGATCTCACTGATTTGGCCTTGCAGGCCAGGCTCGTGATGAACGATCGCGCCCGTCAAAAGGGCATTCAAATTCAAACGCAGTTTGAGACACTCAAAGAGGTTTGGGTCGAGGCCGATCCCTTTGCCCTCCTTCATTCGGTTGTTTGCAATTTGCTCAACAATGCCATTAAATTCAGCCCCGAAAACGGCAAAATCGACGTCTATGGACGGGATCAGGGCGACCACTTTGAGTTAGTAATTCGTGACTATGGCCACGGCATGTCGGCTGAAAAGATTCATGAAATCACCGACGCACAATGCTCGGTTAAGAGTGAACTCGGCACCAAGGGAGAGGCCGGAACCGGCTATGGCTTGCTTCAGGTGAAACACTACCTCCGCCGCTTTGATGGCTCGTTTACGGTGCGCTCTTGGACCCGAGACTCAGTCGAGGCTCCGCGAGGAACTGAAATCACTCTCCGCCTACGCCGCTTCTCTCAAGTCCACAAGAGAGCTTCTTAAGGTCCGTCCCGCTCAACCGACGTCTCTGGCGCTTGAGTCGGCTGGCTCTTAGTAAACCACTCGCTCGGAAGATCCAGGTCATACTCTCCCAAAGCCTCGCGGATTCCGAAGAGTGAGAAGGTATTCACCTGAAGGTCACCGTTGGAAAAAATATTGATCACTTTGCCACATGATCCCTGCGGGAAAGTGAGGTACTTCTTAACCAAGCAAACCTCATCGCCTCTTACGATGTTACCATCTTTGGAGGTCGGGACTTGTTTAATGAGTTCGCGTGAGGGGATGATCCATACTTGCGGACGACATTCAAATCGGCACTCGGGATCGCGCTCGGCAACCCATACCAAGGTGTTTTTAAACACAAAGCGGGCCCGGCTGGCGTGGACTTGAGGAAAGGCTCTCCCGCCCACGCGGCGCTCGACGACAAATTTCACCATGTCATCTTGCTTGATCCCATCCACTGCTTCGTCTTGATCAGCACGAAGAGTGATTTCCTCAGGCTTGCGCAGAGCCTTTTTGCCCGTCGATGAGTCATAGACTTCAATAAGACCATCTTTTTCGCCTCTGACTTCGACCAGGGCATAATGCTGACCCGTCAAATCCAGAGCGAGCTTGGCTTCCGCAATGGCCGCAGGCCCCGCCGACAATGAAACTGACAGACATAGTCCTGAGATAACACCGGAAAAAGTCGAACGTGCCCAGACGTGCATCGCCTACTCCTTTATAGTGGTTGTATAGCCACGTCCCATTGAGCAAGGGCTGTGCCCGTCAAAGCTCTTGAATTCGGGGAGTAAATGGCGAGTTCAGGTGGGGGTCGTCGATGAACTTATGATCAGGCTGCCAAATTTGGGCAATATTTGGTGCGGGCGAGAGGACTTGAACCTCCACGGAGTTTCCCCCACTAGACCCTGAACCTAGCGCGTCTACCAGTTCCGCCACGCCCGCACACCAAAAATAAGACCTAGGTCTTACCAAAAAAGACGGACCCAGACAACTCAGAACCCTCCCCCAATCGCACAAAAAGACGGTGGCTTGGCCCAGTCCTGGCCTCGCCCTAACAGGTTAATTTTCCGATAGAAATAAGGGATTTTACGATCTCAGAAAGGAAGCTTTCGTGGGTGCCGCTCGAGTCCAAGCAAATTTACCGGAAACCGTGGCGGTGGCGCTCATCGTGGCCAAAGACGAAAGTTTTAATCGCGCGATCATCAAACACCTGTGGAACAACGGAATCGAAACGCTCTTTACGGCTGATCTCAATGAAGCCCAGAACATGGTCGTGCAGCACCTCCCGGATTTTATTTTTATTCCCTACGATCACCCCAATTTCCTCGACGTGGCAACTTTTGCACGCAAATTTGCTCGCCTTAAGAGTGCTCAATTTATTGCCTACGCAGAAACTGAAACGGCCAATGCGGTGGCCCGCCTGGCCCACTACCCAACCAAGCGCGCCCTTCATCCTCCCCTCGCGGGTGAGAGTTTTTTGATGCACATTCGTGCGGTGTTGTCGCATCTGCCAAATTTTGCCCATCTGCGATTGCAAAAGAAATCACTGCTCGAAAGCATGCGGTCTCAGCTTAATTTTGACCCTGGCCACTTGGGCCAGGCGATTCAGCAGTCGCTCATTAAAATTTCCAGACCCGATCTCACCACGACACCTGAACGCATTGGTGTTACCTCTCGCCTCTGTTGTGCAATCTTTGAGGTCCACAACTTTAAGGGTTATTTGGTGGGCGTCCATGGCGGCGAGCTGGAGACCGAACTCCAGTTCTTTGAAGCCTTTAAAGCGGAGTTCCTCGAGCGCATGCGAGAAAAAGGTTATCCTTCGATCCACCTCGAGTTTAAGCAATTCCGCGTTCATCGCGTGCCCTTTTCAGAATGGGCTCAGTCTGCGGCAACCCTTCTTAAGATGGCCATCCACGAAAATCGCGAAATCGCCATGGCTCTCCTGGAAGCACCGACTAAGACGGTAAATCCGCTGGGCGCGATCGAACAAGAAATGGCCCCGTTTGCCATCACTGACATTGAGCTCAACGTTCCATTGCCAGTAAATCTTTTTATGTTCAGCGATACCACTCAGAAGTTTCACCTTTTCCTAAAAAAGGATCGGGTCTTTAAGTCGGGTGATCTTGCTAAGCTTTCTGATTTGGGTGCCCGGCAGCTTTATGTGCCCGCGGCAGAAGTCAGTGATCTTTTAGAATTTAATCTTCAGGATTTTTTGGTTGAGTCAGTCGAAAACTACAACGCCGAAGTTTTGGCTCGTGAGTTAGCCGCCCGCAAACGGATGTCGGGTGAACTCGAAATGGCCAAAGTGGTGCAGGACGCTCTATTTCCTGCGAACACCTATGAGGACGACCTCATTAAGATTAAAGGCCTTTATCGCACTTCGTCCGAGTGCGGTGGCGACTGGTGGTTTTATAATGTCTTAGAATCGAAAGCCTACTTTTTTATCGGCGATGCCACCGGACATGGTGTGCCGGCCGCACTTGTCGTGAGTGCCGCGCGAGCCTCAGCCGGCCTCATTGCGCTTTATCCCGAAATGAGTTTGAGTCTCTTGATGTCAATTCTCAATCACGCCATCTATGGAACCTCACGAGGCAAAATTCTCATGACTTTTATTCTGGCAAGCCTCGATTTGCGCACCGGAGAAGTCAAGATTTGCAATGCCAGTCATGAGCCGCCCATGGTGTTTCCGGTGCAAAACAACCTCAAGATGAGAGACATCATCACCCTGGTGGGAAAGGTGGGTCCGCGACTTGGTGACAGCCTGACCAGCACCTACAAGGAAACCAGTTACCAGTTGCAAGTGAGAGACCGTATTTTCTTTTACACCGACGGCATTCCGGAACTCCAAAACCACAATCAAGAAATGTGGTCGGAACAAAAGATGATTCGCACACTGCTCAAAAGCTTACAAAAGGGTCCCGGCATTGAGACCGCCATCACTGACTTAGAGGCCGGAGTTGAAAACCATCGTGGCGGTCGGCCCTTGAACGATGACATTACTTACTTTTTTGTGGAATTTAAGCGCCGGCTTGAGTAAAAAATGGCCGCCTCGCAAGGAAGCGGCCATACCACCAACAATCAACAACGAGATTACCCATCGTTTTGATACTACTGTCGCTCAACCTGTACCAGCCCCTGGGCCACTGACACGGATTCGCCGGGCTTTGAAAAAAATTCGTTGCCCTTTTAACCCGACCAAAAGCGACCCCCTGTAAGAGATGCCGAATTTGGTGGCCAACCTCGGCCTCGCGCACTAGACTGAAGCTTATGACGTCCGATGAAGAAAAGGCCACCGAGTGGCAGGTGATTGGCCAATACCAAGACGAGGTCGAGGCTCAAGTGGTCAGATCCTTCCTGCAGAGTCGCGGGATTTATAGTGTTTTGCGCGACCAACACACGATCGGCTTGAATCATCTTTATTCCAATGCCCTAGGTGGTGTTCGTTTGGCGGTTTTGGTTTCCGAAGCGCCACGCGCCCGCCAGCTCCTGATGGAAGCGGCCAACCGACAATTTGAGCTGGGCGATGCCGATCATTTGACCGGACAAGCTTGTCCACAGTGCAGCTCCATCGAGACGGTCATCCTGCCGCACACCGGGCGCCGATGGGCTTTACTGTTACTCTGGTTTCTAACTGTTCCGCTGCCGATTCTTGGCCGGGATAAGTGGCACTGTAAAAAGTGTGATCACCGCTGGCGAGCCTGATTTATTCATTCGTTAAACTTGCCTGTTCATTTTTCAGCATCCGCTGACTTCTGCTACCCGGAACCACCACTATTTGCTACATTGCGTCCCCAATGAAAGCTGAAAAAATCAAGGCCCTCTTAAGTGCCGCAGCGGCACTACTGATACTCGGTTTCACCGAACCGGGACACGCCAGCGAATGTCGTTCGCTGGTTCGCTCCGTCGACCAGGTCGAGAGACTTTCTGATTTTCCCCTGCTTTCGCCGCAAGCCCAGTGGCGACTACGTGGCTCCTCCGCCGCGCTTTCGCGTTGGGAACAGCGACGTCAGTCGGGTCGCCCGGTCCTCGTAATCAGCGTCAACTCCTTTAACCTCGACAAAAAAGAAGTGGCTACCATCGATAACTATCTCCATTACGAGCAACGAGCCCTGTGGAATATCTTGCGAGCCCGCGACCGTGCCGTTCGAGTCCTCTATGTCAGTTCCGACCCTGTTCCCTCCGCCGCCATCGATCATCTTTTATCGACACTGCCCGCGGCTGAGGCTCAAGCCGTCCGCAGCCGCCTGGAGTTTGTGGCTCTCGGAGATCGCCGCCGGATTTACTTAACCGATAAACTTCTCGAAAACCCAGCTTGGCTGAGTCGCCTCCGTGCCCAAGGCGAAGCCTTGCTTGGCGAACCCATGACCAGCGAGAACTCGCTTCTGTTTCCCTACAACGTAACTCCCGAAGTCGTCGCTCTCGCCGAACGAATGGGGGTGGGTTTTGTGGGACTCAGTCCGGTTCTCACCAATCTCAATACTAAGAGCCTAAATCACGAAGTCTTCTCTCTCACCTCGGTTCCGCAACCGGAAACCGTGGCGCATGTGACCTCGGAGCGTAGCATTGCCGAGCGCGTTCTTGATTTTTTTGAACGCAATCAACTATTGCAACGCGTGTTCACAAAAACCAATAAGGGCACCAGCGGTCAGGGGATCTTTGACGTGAGTCGCGAGGAGCTCATCGCACTCGGATACCGGGAATCTCTCAATAAGCCGGAAAAGATCCGCTTGATCCTCAAGGCTCTCCGCCAAAAACGGCAAAATGGTGAAACCTGGGATGAAGTCTTGCCCCGCACCCAGGCAGATGGGGCGGTCGTTCAAGAGGGCATCCCTCACACGCGAGGCCCCAGTGCACAGCTGTTTATTCACGGCGATGGCCGAGTGCAACTGCTCTCGACCCACCAACAGCGAATTGTCGACAAGGCTTACGTCGGCAGTAGCTACCCCGCTTACCCACAGGACTTGGTCCTTCAACGCAAGCTTGAGTCTTACGCCCACCAGGTCGCTCAAGTCTTCGCCCGACTTGGGGTGCGAGGTCGGCTGGCCTTTGATTTTTTTGAGGTGGAAAAGACTCTTCCTCAAGGCGGAGTGCTGCGAGACCTGGTCATCGGCGAGGCCAACATCCGGGAAGGTGGAACCACCCACGCTTGGGAGACTCTCCAGCGGCTGCTTGATGCAACCCATGACCCTCTAACGGGAGCCATGCGAAGCGGGATTACCGGTGAGCCGGTCTTTTACGTAATGACCGACGGATTTAAAGCCCCCTGGCTTAAGGGGAGGTCTTCGGAGCAAGTTTTTTCTTTACTCAAGGATTCTCCCCTTTGGGCGCAACTCTCGTTTCGGCGCTCCACCGGAGAAGGTGTGCTTTTGCACATGACCGAGGCCATAGGCGAATTCGGGAGTGTCGGCTACGTGGCCGCTGCCACCACACCCGAGCGGGCCCAGGCGCTCTTTGACCAAATGGAATTCCTGCTCCGGTCACTTAAGTCCTCGACCGAGACCACGCATCAACCTCGCGGACCGGCGGGAACAAATCTTCTTGAGTCAGCTCAAAACTGAATGGATAATTACCTCAGAGTTTGAGCCCATTGAGGGGCTCACCTCGATTGGGTTTATATGCAAGTTCCAGTTTCTTTACTTGAGCTCATTACCATTCTCGGTGTGATGACCCTCGTGGCGATCGTCAGCCACTTTATTCGTCTGCCAACGATCGTCGCCTTCATCGTCGCCGGGATTGCGGCAGGCCCTTTTGGGCTCAAATTGGTAAGTCACGCCCCTGACGCCAACCTGATGGCAGAAATTGCCGCCGTATTTTTAATGTTCACCATTGGCCTGGAGTTCTCATTCAAACGGTTGCTGTCGTTAAAACGAGAGTTTTTAAAACTCGGTTTTTCTCAGGTGACTCTCACTCTCGGGGCCTTAACCCTGATTGCCGTCGTGGGGTTTGCGGTTCCCCTTAAGAAAGCGATTTTTTTTGGCTGCTTAGTCACACTCAGTTCTACGGCCTTGATCTTAAAACTCCTCTATGAGCGCCGAGAAATCGAAACTCCCTACGGGCGCAATGCCTTGGGGATCTTGCTCTTTCAAGATCTGGCCGTAATCCCGATGATGATTGCACTCCCCTTTCTTGCAACCCAGAGTTCACCACTTGGCTCAACTCTCGCGGCACCCAGTCCCGATTGGTGGCTCAAAGTGGCGACTCTCGTCGGCGGAGTTTTTTTAGGCGGGCGTTTTGTCTTGCCTCTCGTGATGGACAAGGTGGCTCACATCCGCAGTCGCGAGGTATTTTTTTTCGCTGTCCTCTTTATTTGCTTGGGGGCTGCTTACCTTTTTCATCATTTAGGATTATCGCTGTCACTCGGGGCTTTTGTCGCCGGCATGGTCATTGCCGAAAGCCCTTACGGCCGTCAGGCCACCTCCGACATACTTCCGTTGCGCGACAATTTTCTTGGTTTGCTGTTTGCCACCGTCGGAATGATGCTCGATCTTGATTTTCTTTATCAATACTCAGGTTCGGTGTTACTCATGAGCTTTTCGTTGTTTGTGGTAAAAATGGCCGTGACCTTGGTGGCCTGTCTACTCGTAAGAACCCCGGTTAAGCTCGCCCTCATTACCAGCCTAATGGTGTGCCAGGTGGGAGAGTTTTCTTTTATTTTAGCTTCCAATGGCCTAAGCCAAGGTCTGCTTAGTCCGATCGAACATCAACATTTTTTAAGCGTTTCAATTCTTTCGATGCTCGCCACTCCCTTGATGTTTTTCTTCGCCCATCGCTTTTCTTTTTCGCTTCCAGAGCAGTGGAACTCACTGCCCATTATCAAAGATATTGCGCGCACCATTGAGTCAGTCAATCAACGGGTTTTGGCTAAGACGAGTGCATCTCCCCTGACCTCCCCGTCTGCCGAAACTGTTGCGGGCCATGCTCTTCTTATTGGGTTTGGCATCGCCAATCAAAACTTGGCCTCGGCATTTTCAGCTCTGGGATTACCCTTCAAGATCATCGAGGCCAATTATGAGTCGGTCAAAAAGTTTCAAACCCAAAATTTGCCCATTAATTTTGGCGATGCCACAAGTACCGAGGTCCTTCATCATGCGGGCCTTGAGCAAGCTCGACTGGTTGTCATCGCAGTCACCGGTGCGCCCATCGTTCGCGCCGTCGTCAATGCGATTCGGCGTCTTCGTCCTGATATCCCAATTGTCGTGCGCATAGAGTATCTGCGGGATGCCTCGACCATTGATCGGAGCGGTCCGATGGAAATCATTGTCGGAGAGGTTGAGGCTTCGGTCGAACTCTTGGCTCGTTCGCTCAAAGTTTTCGGAGTTGACTCCGAAGTGTCGTATAATTTTATGACTCAGACCAAGAATCAACTTCTCACTTTTGCCGCGATCGCCAGCGAATTGGGCGGAACCCATCTCAACCTGCCGTCATGGGAAGCTCTCGGCGCAATCCGCCCTTTGCGCATCACCAAGGACTTTGGGTGCATCAACAAGGCGCTATTTGAACTGGAACTCCCCCGCTCTACCGGCGCAAGTGTGGTGGCGGTTTATCGTCAAGACTTAGGAACCACCATCCCGGGCGCCGAATTTGTGCTTCTCGAGGGCGACGTCTTACATCTCGTCGGCTCCCCACAAACCCTCAAAGACGCCGAATCACTGCTTCGTGGGGCCCCTCATGCCTGAAAGTGAACCCATCCAGAAGTTTTCCAAATGAAAGAATTGCAGTTGATTCACCAAGGCGACCGGCGTCGCAGCTGGCTCACCTTAGGAAATATTCCTATTCACATCTTTTGTGAAATCTTGTCTTGGCGTGGGCCCGCTCGTCATGCTAGGTTTTTCTAATCAGTAAGCACATCATTTCAAGGGGGGGGTATCTTGAAAACGTTACTGCTATTGGTCTTAGGCGCTTGGGCATCTCAAGGGGCTGCGTCCGAGACTCTAAAAACTGTTACGATCAAATCTTCACTCGAATTGACCGATACCGCTGACGGCTTTCCCGGATCGGCACATTATTGCTACGACTTAGAGCAAGGTCACATTTTGCCAGCACCTGAGTGCCGCGCTCATGATGTTCCTTCCCGGCGACTTTGCAGTCTAGTTGTTTACAATTTGGCGTCCGCCACTCCCGTTAGTTCCGTACCAGCCGGCACGGTGTTTTTTGTAAATCGCCAATTGGGACCAGAGATTCATCGAGATTGGGACAAGAGAATTTCCGCCTTTAAGATATTTTCTAATCGCTCCGGTCAGAGTGAGAGTCTCAGCAATCCAAATCTTATCATCCAATGTTATCAGACTTTTGATAACTATCGCACGCCATCGCTCTTTGGCCTCGACGAGATTGCCGCAGCAATGGCGAGCGAAGTGTCGCTTCAGTGACCTAGGTGGGCCGAGTGGTTCGACGCTCGGCTACCAAACCTTTCTCGATTGGGCCGCAGCTACGCAGGAACTCATCAGATCACTCTTAAAGTTGCTTTCATTAAGACCAGTAATCGAGTCCGGTGCGAGCCTCTCCCAATGATAGGAGATACTCTCCCACATGTACTTGCGACTTAATTGAGGGTGATTTCTCGCTTGAACATTCAGGGTTTTGTTTTTTGCCACAAATTCTTCACAAATCTTGAGGTTGTTAATGTAGTCGCCCTGGACCAGCGTCACCATGCCAATAAACACCTCTGGATCGTATTCGACTTCCTTGGTTTTTAAAATCAATCGACTGATTTTACGTTTAAAACTGTAAACAAAGGCCGAGCCGTTCAGGCCTTCAGGATTGGGTTGAGTAATTTCAAACTGAGCTGTCGGAAGACTATTAAAGGAGCTCACACAACTGCGATCACTGTTATCAAACGACATCTCCGCTATGATTTGGCCCATGTTGTAACAGCTGACCGAATAATCTTTGTAAACGGCATGGCGCACGGTCATGGTTAAACTCGCACAGGAATCGCGAAACATATTGAGCTGGGAGATGGTTTGCACATAATCCGAATAACAAAGAGAAACGTTGAGGCTATGCCTCACCATTGCAGCTTGGGAAGATTCACTTCCCAGGCATAGGGCTAAAAAAAGCAATCCCGACAAGCGGGTGGATTTTAGGTACTTCATTTTTAAACCTCCAAAGCGTCTTAGATGACTGGCTTTCCTGTTTAACTCGTTGCGGTAACTTTCCCTAGACGAAATTACTTAATTTAGGTATATTAATCTAAGTAATATTTAATATTTTGATATAACCAATTGAAAATAAATGATTTTTGAATATACCGATTACGTCAAGTACATCCAATGGTACATCCAAAAGCTTCCCCAGCGCGGCCGGGGCTTTAAGGCACTGATGGCTCGCCACCTCAGCTGCAAGACCTCGTTCATCTCCCAGGTCTTAGGCCGGACTCACGACTTGAGCGTCGAACAAGCCCTGCAGCTCAACAGCCTTTTTCGTCATAGCGAAACCGAGGGGTCTTACTTTCTAGCTCTGGTCCAGTTTGCCCGGGCGGGAACAAAAGAGGCCAGGGCGTATTTCAAAAAGCAATTTGAAGAGCTCCGCAACGAAGCCCTTCGTCTGAAGCATCAAGTGAAAGCCGAGAGAATTCAAAATAAGGAAGATGAGTTTAAGTATTTTTCGTCCCCCTATTTCGCCTACGCTCACCTTCTTACCACCATCCCGCAATTTCAAACTCGCGAAGCACTTCTGGCGAAACTTCAAATTGAATCACGCCACCTGGATCAAATATTGGATTTCTTGTTGGAGCTCGGATTCATTAAATATCACAAGGGTCGCTATCTCCCCGGTCCGTCAACATTGCATTTGCCCGATGACTCGTCGGTGATCTCGGCCCATCACACCGGCTGGAGAATACAGGCGATCAAATCCTGCCAGAGGCCATCGGCCCATGATCTCCATTACTCGTCAGTGATTTCGATTTCTCCCGAGGATTTCATGAAACTCAAGAGTCTTTTAGTCCAACACTTGGATCAATATCGAAAGATCATCAACGCCTCGGAATGCGTTGAGCCCTACAGTCTTTGTTTTGATTTTTTTGCGGTTAAGTAAAATCCGTGTCTAAAAATGACTCACGCAAATCTGCGGCCGACAGTTCGAGGCCTTAAAGCCACTGACCAAGTTCTCGCGGGTCGCCGCTGCCTCTTGATTGAGTCGAGTCGCCAGGGCGCCCACCACTAGAGCTGCGGCAAAAGAGGAGCCGTTCACCCAGTAGCACTGTTGAGCGCAGGCTACGACCTGTTCTCCAGGCGCCACGACCTCGGGCTTAAAAATCCAGGAATTAAAATCCCTCTTAGTCGACTCAAAACCCAAAAACCGATAGTGCTCAACCTTTGGGTTGTCGGCATAGCCCATGTTGCTGAACTCACTTAAAACCCAATCCTCACCTTTTTCGGAAAAATTATGAAAGAACGATCCCACCGCAATGACATGGGGTGAACTGGCGGGGAAATTGCGAACTCGCTTCTGATAATCATTGCCGACGGCCGCCACCACCAATACACCCTGAGCATCGAGTTGTTTCACCAATTCTCGGCCCTCATCGACTTCGTTCCAATATCCCGAAATTCGCTCAGGGGAAAGCAGGCTTAAGTTCACAATTCGAATGTTGAGCCGACGGTGATTTTCTAGCACCCACTCGAGGGCCGAGCGCAGATGAGCAAACTCACCACTCGCCCCCTGCGACAAGGCCTTTAAGACGATCAACCGTGCTGCCGGTGCGGCTTGGATCGCCAGATCGGCAACCAGAGTGCCGTGACCCGAGTCATCGCAAGTGGATTCACGTTTGCAGCTTGAAGTAAAATCTTTAAACAGCGATACGGCACGAGCAACCGGAGCTTGCGGGTCAATTCCCGAATCGATGAGAGCGATATTAACCCCCTGCCCCTGGAGTCCCGCCTGGTGCGCCTCCGATACGCCCAAAAGCGCACGCTGAAACGACTGAATATTTTCCCGGTCAGCCGACGATCCAGTGAAGGAGGTAACGCCTTCGCCCCCGCCGCTGATGTTGCCACCAACAGCGATTTGGCTCTGGCGACGAGCCAAGCTCCTTAATATTCGCTCGACTTCGAGCCGATCTTGCTCCTTGGAATTCGGGGCAATGGATTTTAATCGCCGGAGTGTTTCCGGGACCGATGGCCGCGGCGGGGCCTCTTGACCTAGACCTGGGGTCACGGCCAGAATCAAAAGTAATGTCGTGATAAATCCGCTTATTTTCATGGCTGGGATTTAGTGTGCAAGATTACTGCCACCCACCGAACATTCTTGTGCGTCCTAAGCTGATTGGGGTCGGGTGAAAGCGTCCCGTCAGGAAAAAAATTCAGCCCCTGCCCCAACCTGAGCGTGCTCTTGAGCCGTCGCCCAAGTGAGACGACGGCGGCACATTAGAGGACTAAACAGCTATCGCGGAGTCAGGCTGCAGTCGGTTGAGTTAATGTTTGTGGACCAGCCGTTGATTATGGAACTGTCTGGCACAAACGAATTCGACATATTGATCACGTTATTGCGAACAGTTACTCCGACGAAAATGCCAGAGTAGTTGTACGCCTGAATACCTGCAGCGAAACAGTTGTTCTCAAGGATCGTGTTACCGGCCGAACCAAATACTCCAGCTGGCACACCACCTCTTTGGCTGTAGACCATGTTGCGAGAGATGGTGTTGTTGCGACCAGGATTACCGGTCGTCGAATCACCAATAGTGAACGCCGCTCCCGTTGGTTCCTCGATCGAAACATCCTCGAATTCATTATCTGTGAATCGACAGTCACTTGATTCGTAGCCGGACAAGATGTCTGATTCCCATGCGCCGGTGAAGTAGTTGCCGTGCACAATGGTGCGATCTGAGTGTGTGACTTCGATGGCATGCTTATAATCACCGAAGAGACGTACACCTAAAAGGACATTGCGTTGAACGATGTTACCGGAAGCACCGATCACCATGATGCCGCGCTCGATGTCTGCACTGACACGGTTGTGTTCAACGGTGTTGCCACTGGAACCATTGACGACGTTGACGGCCGGTCCACCGCAGGGTCCGATTTCGTTGTCGCGCAAGATGACGCCGGAGACTCCACTGATAGTTACGCAAGGGCCGTTTGGATTCGAAATGCGCAGCCCAGAAATGACTTGTCCTGAAGACGCCGTGATTGGACCTGAGTTTGTAAACGTCGAAACTCGCGGCCCGGCTGATCCTACCGGCGCCGGAGCTGGTGCAGGAGCCGGGGCTGGCGCAGGTGTCGGTGAAGGAGTCAATGAGGCTTGCGAACTATAATCACAAAAGTTTTGATAGGGTGTCGCAACGGTCACACCAAATGCGCCGTCGCTACATTCAA
>JADZEO010000088.1 GCA_020850475.1 Bdellovibrionales bacterium
CCATAGTGAAGGGTCAGTTGGGTGGACTGCAGCGAAGTCCCGAGCAAACGCAGATTGAACAAGTAAGAGCTGGCGGTGATTTCGCCTGGCCAGTTTTCAAACTCACCAGTGATCCCAAAGATGCGATAATAGAGCGACAACCAGCCTCGAGACAAATCATCTTCGTTGGTGACGCCGGGAGCGAGGTCAGATTCACCCTCGTAGCTAAAACTCAACCCGCCGAGCGTTCCCTCAAAATTTACCGGGGACGTGTTCAGCGCCAACCAGTAATCCATGAGACGCACCTTTTGCTTCTGCGCGAGCCAATCTTCGAGAGTCCAACGCGAGCTTTCTTTCTTTTTTTGTTGCTGCTGAAAATCTTGAAGCCACTTCGGCATGACCGCTCCGGCTGTCAGTGGAGTGAGCGCAAAGGCAATCGCTAAAACCAGTCCTCGTACCCAGTGCAAGAGCTTCTCCTGAAAACTAAAAGGCCAAAATCAACCAAGCCGCGAGGTTGACGATAAAGGTGACGGAAGCGACCAGCGGCTTTTTTTCGGCGATCTCTTTGTCGACGGAAGTCATACCTGGTGCCAAGAGTTGAGGATCAACCCCCGAAGCGGCCGCCGGACGGATGGCGTAACTCTCGCGCAGACGCTTGAGTTCGCGCGGCAAACGCACCAGCGTGGCCTCTTTGATTTCTGCCAACTTGGTAACCCGTAGAATTTCGACATTCAATATTCCGCGAGCTTCACTGACCACTCGCCCCTCAGCGAAGACTTCGGTCGTTGCCCCATCAAGAAATAGGGGACGCAAGTTGTCGCTCAGCACGCGGACCAACTGCACTTGGTCGCCCACCTCGATGGCCGCATTTTCACCAATGTCGACTTTGACGAGGTATTTGTCTTTTTCTGAGTAAACGGGTTTGCCAATCAAGTTATCAACCACCACAAAACCCTGATACGGAATGGACGCAACAAAGTCCATGATGAGTTTACGGGCGGCCCCGGGAATTTGGCGCGCTAACGGAATGGAGGGTTGCAACTGAAATTCATACTGCCAAAGTAAGCGCCCGTAATCTCCCTCGTAGATCTTCATGTAAAGAGTCTTACTCTGCAGATAGGTCACCACAAGAGCATGGGCATCCAAGAGCTTGCCTAGAATAATCGCATCGGCCGGACTGAGTTCACCTCGTGATTGGTAAACATCCTTTTGCACCATAAAGTTTTTGCTGGCCACTAAGAACCGACGGTTCTCGGTCAAGGCCTCACGCACCTGCCACCAAGCCTCTTCCGCCGCATCATTCAGCGATCGATCGGCTTGAAGTGGAAAGACTGTAATTCGACGAAGCAAGGGGTGTTGCACCGGACCCACTTGCTCGGCCCACGTCGGCAAAGTCCACAGTAACAACAGCAAGAAAATCCAGGATCGTTGGTGCATGATATTTATTGTACTCGGGAGCATCGACGACTCCCAAGGTGTTTACCAATTGCCCCGGACCTTCTACCAGCGAATGGACTCGCGCGGAAATTCAATCCAAGCCTCGGCGCGCGGAAACCCTTTAGGACGCGGTTCGGTTTGTCCGGTAAATTTTAACACCGCCGTCAGCGCGCAAACAAAGGCATCAAAGGCTGGAGCAAACTCGATCATAGTCCGGGCATCTTGCTCGTAAATAAAGGCAATATCTCGCTGGACCAGTTTCTCAAGAATGGCTTCACGGCTTTCATCCCCTCCCACCGCATGCTTGTGATAACGCAAGTGAGATTTGATCACTCCGAGCGCCCGGCCGATCCGCCACAGCGACAATTTGGGATAAACCTCGATGGCGGGAGCTTTCATTCTGCGCTCAAGAAACAAGGCCCGAGCGGTGAGAGGAGCCAAATTCGACCCCAACGCGTGAGAGGGATGGAACACTTCTTCGAGCTCCGAAGAAACATAGAGCTCAGCACAGCGCTCGGTGTAGGGCGTGAAGAGTCGCTCCGGGCGCTTCTTTTTGTTGCGCTCGCGGTAGTGCTTCCACATCCATTTGATTTCCGGTTCACTGCAATCCTCGTATCCCGGGCATTTGAGGCGACAGCGCATGCACTTCGGCAACTTCAAAGGCGCATCAACGGCAATGGTTTCGACCTCTCCGGCCCCTTCAATGAGCCGAAAGACAATCTGGTCCGCCGACAACTCACCCTCACTGCGAATTCGGGGAAAGAGCTGACTCAAAAAAATTTTGCGGTAATGCGGATAGTACTCGAGCAGAGCGAGGCAGGTTTTGTCGGTCTTCCCCCCGCCCAGGGCAAGGCCGGCAAAGATCTTGACGTTGAGTTTGCCTTTTTTTCCGGCGAATAAATGGGCCCGCGCCTCTTCGCGCATTTCGCGCAGACTTTGCGCCAGAGCATCGCCCGAACCGGAGCCCGAAACCGAAACTAAATCTGCTGTAACCTCAAGGGTAGGATCTGAAATCCCGCTGCCTGACATGCGGCTTCGACTCCCCGTTTTCTCTCTGCAGGCGACCAAACCACCACACAACCACCGCCGCCCGCTCCACATATCTTAACAGCATCGGCGCCAGCCGACAAAACGACATCTTTCAACTCTTCAATACGGGGGCTCGAAAAGTGTGGAGTTAACATGACTCGAAAGCGGTATTCCTCAGAAAAAAGCCGAGGGATTTCATCCCATTGAGAAGAGAGAACCACTTTTTGCATATGCTTGGCGACTTGATTGATTTCGCGCAGTGCTGCCAAGACCTGAGCGCTCCCCTCAATCACTGCCTTAATCACTTGCCAATTGTTAATGCCACTGTGATGAGGGACCCCAGTGTAGACCAAAGTCATAGAGCGCTCAAAAACGTCTTTGGGTGTCGCTTGTGATTCCAGTCGAATGCCGTCGGCGTGATAGTTGATAAAGTGCAAACCGGACTGAAAAGCTGGAATGTAGTCTTGAGTCCCGGTCGGGGCCTTGATCAACTGAGCTTCAAGATTGTGGGCCACCTCAACGATATCCCGAACCGTCCACTGTCGGCCCAACCACTTGCCAAAGGCCTTTAACAAGCTAATCGTTAAACTGGAGCTACCACCCAAGCCGCCACCCACCGGAGAATCGGAGCGTGTCTCCAGCGAAAAATTCTGAGTGGGTTTAAAATATTCGGCCACGATCCGAATGAGCCGAAGCTCGGGGTCCGTACAACTCATCAATTGATTGAGGTTCGCAAAGCTCTTGCGGTATTTGAGATCATTCATCACGATCTCGATGGACTTGCCTTCCTGAGGCGTGAGTTTGGCTTCGGTACAAATCCCAATCGAAAAATTCACTGTCAAACAATGCGAATCGACGAGCGGAAATAAGGGCCAGCAATCAAGAGTGCCACCGGCCAAATCAATCCGCGTGGGACTGGTCGTGGTTATCGTCACTTGGCTTCCTTGCCAGTTGACTGGCTATTGGGAGGTTGAGCGGCTCCCGCTCCGGCAGCAGAGGCCTCGGGCTTAGCCAAATCCTTAAGCAAAGTTTGTCCTGGCAAACCGTCAATTTTTGCCGTGGCAACTCCCAGCGTCTCCGCAGCGAGATTGGTCTTTGCATAGTAAAGTTCTTCGTCTGAATCGACCTTAAGCTCCTGCTTGGCTTTAAAACTGGCACCCCAGCTGAGTTCAAAGAGCGCTTCACCCTTGCTGTTTTTGAGCACCACGCGATTAGCCGGTGGCTGCAACCCTTTACCCGGTTTGGCCCCTAAAAAGTAGCGAGCCTCGAGCTCACCCAAGTTCTGTATGAGACTCGCCACTCGTTCTTGATCCACTTCCTTGCCCGCCACCGGAACGGTAACGGTCCACTTGCCGTCTTTTTTTTCTAAACTCAGATCAGTCAAGCTGGTTTTTAGAGAGAGCTTCTCCACCGCGTCCGGAACAAACTTAAAAGGTAATTTTTTATCTCGAAAGTCACTCAGATTCTTACTAAAGCGCCGAACCGTATCTTCATGAATTTTATAAATGGTGGCCCGCTCCGAATGATAAGCAAAACCCTCTTTGCCGGCCGGGGCGCGCTTCACCTTCATCCACCAATGAGGACCAGGTCCATCAGCACCATCCAGCCAATACTCAAGAACCAGATCCGGCTGATCCAAGCCAAAATGAGCCAGTAGCTTTGGCTCAGTTTCCTCAGCAACAAAATCAAGTGCTTTAAAATTGGAAGAGTCCAAGACGAACTTGTCGACTTCATCGGCCGCAATCGGCAGGTCGGGTTGGCGATCCGCCTTCCAAACTTCACCTTCACGTTTGATCGTGAGATCAATTTTGTCTTTGGGGACCCGCAAACGAAATCCGCTAATCTTTTTGTCGGAATGAAAAAACTTTTTGTCGCGAAGCTCGCCAATGGCCTTCTGGCCAATTCGTTCCCAATCACTGGTACCTACCAACAACCGATTGCCTTCTCGAATAAAAAATGAACCGTCATAGGCTTTCTCAGAACTCACTTCGATTTGCCGACGCTCGTTGCTTTTGCCAACCATCTCGAATTGTACAGTGGCATTCTCCAGGCCATAGTCCTTCCAATTGGTGTTGTTCTCCTCGACAACTTTGCCATCCTGACTCAAGATCGAAGAGATGTAACTGCCCACCATGAAATCGTCAGTCCGATCTTCAACGGGCTTTTTTAGTTTCCAGTTGTAGCCGTCACGGATGAGAGTGAAGCTCTCATCCGAGCGAGTCACTGATAGCTCCACGACATCGATTTCGTTCCAAGGGAAAAGACGGTCTTTTTTGGCCTCACGCACGGCGACCGACTCGCCTCTTTGCATTTCATAGACCGTAAAGCCGACAACCGCAGCCACAATGACCGCGAAGATGAGAGTTGAGCGAAAGGACTTCATGCGCCCCTCCGGCGAAACCATACCACCGCACTCGACACGAGCAGGGCCAGAGGCAGAAGCAGTCCAGCAATGACCACAATCACTCGAGTTGTCGGCGTAAGATTGAGTCGCGTCCCCTCAACTTTCTTGGGCCGAATACTAATGAGGTCCGCTTCTTTAGCCAAATACGCCATGGCGTTCAAGATCATGTCCCGATTGATTCCCTGAATGATCCAGGCATTGGTCAGAAAGTCGCTATCTCCAAATACCACGGCCGCAAAGTTCTCACTGCTCTCTTCGGCTTTGGTTTGGCCTTCGGGACCTTCCAAGGTTCGCCCAGGCAAACGGCCTTCGGCTGACATCGCCAAAGTGAACTGCTGGCGCGGTGACTCTGGCTTGTTGGCCCGCGAGAGGTCCGAAACCGCATAACTCGCTTCATTGGTCTTAATGAGTTCGCGAATCGTTAGACTTCCGGGGGCGTCGGGAGCTTTGCTGACCTGACTCGCCAAGGGAAAGGCGGTAAAGTTTTGCCCCGAGCGAAAGGCCCGAGTGATTTCACTCGATTTGTCAAAGGCCACGCCCAAGGCTTCGCCGGCATCTCGTTGGGCCAAGAAGTTAAACTCATTGACCAGAAAGTTATTGCCGAACTCAATGCCAAAAGTCTTGGTCAACTGGGCGATTTGACTGCGCTCACCTGGGTCCGCGGCAACGAGAAAGCGGCCGCCTTTGCGGGCAAATTCACGCAAAACTTCGAGTTCTCGATCCTGCAACTGACTGGTGGGTCCGACAATGGCGACGATCGACGCATCGGCGGGAAGCTCCGGCCGCTCCAGGAGCGACACTGTCGAAACTTCAAACGACGAATCCTCAAGCCCCTGCTTGAGCACGGCCAACCCGTGTTCATCGTCTTCGCCGCCCTCGAGGGATTTTTCGCCGTGACCGGTGAGAAAGTAAATCTTCTTTTTGTCCGAGCGAGTCGCCTTGATCAGCGCGGTCGTGAGCTGTTCTTCCTTTAAAGGTTGCTGGGCGCGGATCTTGCGCCCTTGGTATTCGACAAAGACCACCAGCCCAGGTTCGCTCTTAACGTCTTTAAGATACTTTTGGGCTTCGGCGTGTTCGCGGTAGGAGTCAATAAAGCGGACCTTCACGCGACCTGAGCTCTCCGTGTACATGCTGAGCATGTCTTTCATCTCGGCTTTAGGATTCATGTCGTTTTGGCCGCGATAAAAAACCAAGATTTGCACGTCTTCCTTGAGCTCGCTCAGGACTTTCTCAGTCTGTTCAGCCAATGAGTTGAGCTTTTCGGCGGTAAGGTCGAGCGACTTATCAAAACGCACGCCCAGAAAGTTGACCGCCACCAGCAAGCCCATCACCAGAACGATGAGCACTCCCATGTTCATCCCGTGCTTGGTCGTCCGCAAAGACAAAAACTCCAAGTAGAATTTGTAGTCCATGCTCAGGGCCAGAGCGAAACTGGCCGCAAAAATCGCCAAAGGAATAAACAAGAAGTTGGCCCAGCCACCCAGGATAAAACGCACGGCAATCAAAATGACCAACGACAAACCACACAAAAGCCAAGAGATCTTTGCCCAACGACTCATCGACCTTACCTCCAACGAGAAGATTCAACCACCCGCTCTGTGAGAAACACAAAGAACGCGGCGGCACTGGCGAAAAATAGAAGGGAACTTACTTTTAAAGTGCCCTTCATGAAATTGACAAACTGTTGTGGAACCGAAATATGCTCGAGGACCTTGACCATCTCCGGCTGATCCGTCATTTCGGCGGCCTGACCCAAGAACCACAAAGCCAAATTAAGGATCAACGCCATGACGACCGCAAGGACGACGGATTCCGTTACCGACGAGGCGAACAAGCCGACGGCGACGTAAATCCCCATAATCAAGGCCATCCCTAGATAGGAAGTCATCAGTGGCCCCAGCGAAAAATCCGCAAAGGCCAAAGTGATTAAGGGATAAAGAAACGAAATGGAAATCAAGGCGAGGCCCGCCCCAAATGCCGCCAAGAATTTTCCCAGAGAAATCTCCGCGGCGGTGATCGGTACTGTCAGCAGCAAATCGTAAGTGCGCAACTTCTTTTCTTCGGCCAACAACCTCATCGTCAGAGCCGGAATGGCGAAAATCAAAATGATATTGACCCTAGCTAAATGGGAAGCAAACAAAGTCTGGTGGATATTCAATCCCCCACCCGATTGAAAGGCCCGAGCGGCGTAACGCTCAAACTGGAAAATTTGCGGCAAAAAGTTGTAGCTCCAAATGCACGCACACAATCCTGCGACCATGAGAAACATGGGGCTCGCGACCAAAACTCGAAAATCCTTCCAGGCGACCGTCCAAGCTCCTCGCATCATAGTGCACCTCCTGTCGGTTGCGCAGATCCCAGTTCACTCGTGAGTTGAATAAAGATATCTTCCAGATCCATGCTGGTGGACTTCATTTCCAAAAGTCCCGCGCCCTCGGCCACGATCAGATTGGCGACGGCCTCGGTGGTGTCTTCGGCGCCGTCGACATCAATTTGCAACACATTGCCTTCGGCTCGTAATTGATGAACACCGGCGACGTCGCCCAGACCCTTCTCAAGGCGCGACGAGGGCCGCCGGACTCGAACCACTAACTTTTGCCCGCCAGACATCCGTTTCGACAATCCCGCCAGAGAGTCTTCCGCGACGATTCGACCGCGATTAATAATTATGATGCGTTCACAGCTGGCTTGCACTTCGGGCAAAATGTGAGTCGAAAGCACGATGGTGTGCTGACCCTTAAGGCTGTGAATGAGCTTGCGCATTTCGGCAACTTGCTTGGGATCAAGACCCACGGTGGGCTCATCAAGAATCAGGATCTCGGGATCAGCCACGAGAGCTTGTGCCAGCCCCACCCGTTGACGGTAGCCTTTCGAGAGATTGTGAATTAAGCGCTTGCGCACATCTTGCAAATTGGTTTTTTCGAGCGCGGCATCGACCATGCTGTTAAGATTGCCACTCGCCACCCCTCGCAAGCGAGCCACGTACTTGAGATAATCTTGGACAAACATGTCCATGTAAACCGGGGGGGTCTCCGGCAGATAACCAATACGACGCTTCACCTCAATTGGTGATTCGAACACGTCAAAGCCAGCCACTTTGACGATGCCCGAGGTGGGCGCCATGTAGCCCGTGATAATTTTCATGGTGGTGGATTTCCCCGCACCGTTGGGTCCCAGAAAACCGACAACCTCACCCTTGCTGACTGAAAAGTTGAGGCGGTCAATTGCCGTGCGGTCCCCATAGTTTTTCGTTAGATCGCGCACTTCAATCATAGATGATTCTCCTCGTCTCAAGGTTGCGCCTAAAATCCTAATTCGCCGATTTTATGAGTCAAGACCTGTGTCGTTGTGACTGGGATAATAATTGGTGCGTTGCGACTCTAAAAGTGGCGCAGCACTAAGAATTCGGCGGGTGAAACACCACGGTCAGGGTCGTTTCATTTTGATAGTTCACACGCCCCATTTTATCCCCCCGAATGGGCCGCACGAAACGACATTCCGCACACAAGACCGTCAGCTTCTCCCCCTTCTTCTGCTCCGACTTGCGCCCAAAGGTGGACTGGGCGACCCACTGCGCGGCCTCAAGAAGCAAATGATCAGGAACCTTTTCGTTTTTATTACGATGAATGATGCAGTGGCTTCCGGGATAATCGCGGAGGTGCAGCCACAAATCCCAGGCGCGAGCCCGTCGAAGAAGTTCCAAATTGTCGCGCGCCGACTTACCCACGTAGGCGACAAACTTTTCTCCCAGCAGCAACTTGCGTGCTTTGACCCCTTCCGTGGCACTGGAATTTTTGAGATTTCGTTCGGGTGGGGCTGCCTTTTTTGCGGGCAGCTCACCCCGTCGAAGCAGCTCGAGTTCGCTCTCCAAGTCGCGTAGCCGCTGTTCAGTTCCCGCTCGCTTCGCCTCTAACTGCTTGGCCTTGGTGAAACAATGATCTAGATTCCACGCTAAATCCTGCGCCGCATCCACCATCTCTTGCCACTCCACCGGCACTTTGACTGTTTGGTGAGATTTGAGCCACTCCCCTAGTTCGCGCCACTGCCGAGCCCGATCCTGACTCAACTCCTGCCGAATTTTCTCAATGGCTCGCTCGCGACGAGCAATTTCCTGGGCCACGTCGACGGGAGCCGCGGGCCTCGCATTCTGGAGTGATGGAGCCCTCCCCCACCGCTGGTCCATCCACTCTTGCCACAACGGCGCGGGCGAGGTCGGCGCGGTGCTTTCTTCGACCAACTGTGGTGCCGGGAGCGCTTGGGGTTTTTTCCACCACATCCCCTTCCCGCCCACTTGAACTCCGAGATTTTGGCCATGAGGAAACAGACGAACTTCGATTTCGCAATCTTCCCGATCGCCCTCCGCCCCACCTTCCAAGGTGAGCCGCAACATTCGTCCCGTACCTGGTGGACGCATCACTTGGGTGAGTCGCTTGTTGACCGCGTGGGCTCGCAAAAACAGCACTAAGGGTTTTACCTGCTTGGGCAGCGAGGGCGGTCGCGTTGAGAACAACAGGACCATGGGGTGCTGGGGTCGCAGCTCCCACCACAACCAAAACTCCCCCGACCCGCCGTAAAACTCCATGACGAGCTCATTTTCTGAGCTAAAAACCTTTTGCAGTCGCGCCCCGACCAAGGTTTTAAGACTGTTTACGAAATGTTCAATTTCCCCGATCGTCATGGGTCTCATAGTCCTGATCCTACTCTCCAAAGTACTGATTTTACAACTCATCATGAAGCGACAGGCGGATCACTCCGAAAAAGGGTTAGAACCAACAAGGTAGGTAATGCTCCATGTGGAAGCAGGATCAAGATTTGCTTTACGTTTGTTTTGAAAAGAATCTTCACGAGTATCTCGTCGAAGACGAGTCGGTCGAGGAATTTTCCAGTCGGGTGATTCAAGACTTTGCCACCCGCTTGGTCAGCAAGGGACATATCCCCACCCAGTATCTCGAGGGACTTCACCAAGAATTGGAAGAAGAAATCATCGAAATGCTGCAGAAGAAAATCTACGGCCACTGGGATATCGGCAACTATCGCCGCTCCCTCAAAGATCGAGTGGCTTAAACAAAACGGCCGACTTTTGAGGTCGGCCGCTTCGACGTAAACTTCGTTTTGCAAACTTCCGTTAAAAACTTATTCCCCATTCCCGGTTGCTGCAGCTGGCGCTGAAGCCGGGGCGGCAGCCGCTGGTGCTGCTGCTGGCGCTGAAGCCGGGGCGGCGGCTGGTGCTGCTGCCGGAGCTGCTGCTGGTGCTGCTGCCGGAGCTGCTGCCGGTGCTGCTGCTGGTGCCGCAGCGGGGGCGGGAGCGGGAGCCGCAGCGGGCTCAACGATGCGATCAGCTTCGGTTGCCCGTTTGCGCATATTCTCGAAGGCCTTTTGGTACTCGCGACCCTGAGCCTCTGCAGCCTCACGACCAAACGCCGCAATTTCAAGCGGGCGGGTCAAATTGGCTGTCGCCGTTTGGAAAGAAATTCGACATTCGACACGCTCAACGTTGGCGGCCTTCCGGCTAAGGCAAGCCTCCAAACGCCCCTGATCTTCACCTGCAGACTGGACACAAACGCGGCGCTCGTCTTTTTGATTAGCAGCCTCTATACATTGCTTGAGTGTCGTCTTCAGTTGATTCATCGTCGCCAGCGCTTGAATTCCCAAAACCTGTCCCGCAGTGGTGTAACTCACTTTGAGTTCTTCTTTGTTGGGCTCGGCCTCGAATCGATAAGCGCCAAGACCAATCGGCTGACCGGGTTTAAATTGAGGCTTTCCATCGGCACCTTGTTCAACGGTTCCAATAACACCAGAAACAACGGCATCGACTTTTTGGCAATTCTCAGAACACTTGTAATCAATGAGGTACATGAAGGTCTTGTCAGAAGAAGGGCTACCAAGAATAATGCCGGTTTGCCCCGCCTGTTTTCCCTCAAGGACTTCTTTTTCCACCTTGTTCTCGGCATCACCTTTCGGGTCGCTTCCGTCATCTGAGGTAATCATACCATTGGGTGAAAGGGCGATAAAAATAGGACGCAAAATCACGTCCTCGCCTGACTTCTTTAACTGAAGGCTAACCAAGGGAAGACCAACGCTAAAACTATCCAAAAACGATTTTTGAATTTGTTCCCGCAGCTGAGTCAACTCATTACCCGCCGGCATTTTTCCTTCCTGATGAACGGCCACCACGATGTCGAGAGTCGTCTGCAGATCTCCGCCCATTTGGGGTTTGCGTATTTTTATACCGTTGGGCAAAGTAATGAAACCATCATCACTGACGGCTGCTGGAGCTGCGGCTTGCGGAGCCGCACCGGGAGCTGCCGCTGGGGCCGCTGCTGCTGGAGCTGCTGCCGGAGCTGCCGCTGGGGCCGCCGCTGCCGGAAGCGCACGAGCTTGATCGCGCTCATCACCGCCATCCGCCGGCTGAGGTAGGTTGATCACGGCTGCGCCCGGAGCCCCAACACCATCAGGACGGGCGGGGATTCCGTCACCAGGACGCACTTCGATATTGACGGAACGTAACACGTCATCAAAGGACTTTAACTGTGAGCCCAACGAAGAGCCATTGATCGTTCCGACACCCGTCGTTTGATCAATTGAGAACATAAAGGCGGCACTCGCTTCGCCTGAAGTGATCAATACCAATAAGACTTTACAGTTCTCATAGCACGCGGCTTTAATTTGCGCGCTGCCTGTCGTCTGATCCAAAAAGCTCTTGCCCGGCTCAAACTGACCGGTGGTTTCAAGTACCTTGGCCGTGGCCGCAGGACCAACAATCGTTGATACCGTCACCTGAACGTTGGCACCCGGCGCTTGCGGCTCGGCCGTGGCACTGGCCGGACCACCGAGGGCCGGCGGAGCTTCCACGCGGGCCAAGCTGGCCTTGGCGGTCATCACAATTTGTGCGGCACTTTCGGGCAACAATTGTTTCAAACGCTCCACATCTTGAATTTCCGAATCCGAGCGGCCCATCAAAGCCTTGGCGACCAACTGCCGCGCCAACTGATCTTGGGCTGCGCGAGCGAGCTCCTGGGGGCTCCCTTTGCCGGCGGGGGTTAAGCCACCCGTTCCGACGGCCCGCTTTTTCGGGCGAAACCCTCGATTGTTGTTTCCGCACGCCACGACCAAGGAGGCCACAGATGCTGCAACGATCACCGACTTCAATATATTAGACATTTTGGACGTCATAAGTTCTCCCAAGTTTTGGCCAAGCGGGCAGGGCCCGACGGGATAGAATATCGATTGAACATTGAGCAAGGGAGGTGCCAGGACCTTGACGGTCCGGAAATAATTTCCTGGGCTCCATCAGCAGAAGAGCGACGGTTTACGACACTTTAGGTATCGGAGCGACAAATTTCGTCACTTCTCAAGGGGCAAAAACCCTTGGGACCCAAGGCCTCCCTGGCGAGGATTTTGAACTGATTGTTCCCTCATGAAAGACCGCTTGCTTGATCAGTTTCAGATTCAATACCGTCACCAACGGCAAGGTTCCGCCGAACTTTGGGTGCTGGCCCTTTTGATGGTGCTGTTTGTGGGAAGTCTGCTGCAGGTCAACCTCGGGTCTCGACATCCGTTGCTTGACGAAGTCCATCCTGAAGTGACCGACCATTTAGGGGTCGGTCCCGCACCCTTCCTTGAAGAGCGTCTCCCTCAGTCCCCCGCCGTCGGCTACTAAGATCTCGTCACAAAATCCGACCTCAGAAGCCTCGCCGACTCCGGCGATCCGCTTTAGCCGCTCAGACTTATTTTTTGAGTTCCTGGACGACCTCACCCTCGAAGGAGTTGAGGATTTGTCCGATATTTTGGCGAAGCTCATCAAAGCCCTTGGCTAAAACCAAGGGAACTTTTTTGAAGGCCTTTTGTTGACGTGCGGCTTCGACCAAAGAGCGTAGCGGGGTGTATTGCGAGAAATACTCTTTGCCGTCGGCGGTGCGTACCCGCGGGAAGGTGGAATCAGGACGCCCGTTCCGATAAGCGCAGGCTTCGCCACTCCCTAATCCATAGGCCTTGAGTCCCTGACTCTTTAAGAGCGTCTCATATTCTTTGGCCTCGTCGGCGGATTCAAAAATCAAGCGCGCGGCCCCGGTGTCTTCTTCGTCTGCCCATTGGGGATCGAAGGTGAAGAGGCAGGCGGCGGTGACTTGTACGATGGTGAAATCAATCACAGCTGGCGCCTGCAATTGGGCTTGATGCCGGCCCGATTTGACCACCTGGAGAGCTTGAGCCGAAAGCGAAGTTAGAAGAATTGCGACGAAGATTGAGAGTTGACGCATTTGAAACCCCGGGTAAAGAAGTTACCCTCACATATCACGGTCTCTGACGCGAAGTCAGAGACCCGTCCGGGGCGGAAAAAAGAATTCAGGATGACCCGTCTCCCCTCTCGGGGAGACTGTAAAAAAATCAGCCTCGAGCCGAGATTATTCTTGGATCGGCTCGCCGGGTTGGGGTTCGACGACGGGAGGAGTCACTTCGGAATTTCCCTGAAGATTGGACTTCAGCTCACCTCGTTGTTGGCCGTCATGTTTCTGGCGATAGATTCGACGATTGGCCTGCCGTTGTTTATGGCGGATGCGGGCCGCCTCACCGGCGGTAACTTGGCCATCAGCGGCCGCTTCCTTGCGCATGTGCGCAATGCGTGCTTGTTGCATCATCAGGCGGCGGGTCTCGGGACCATTCAACTCACCACTTTGAACACCCTCCGCAATTCGGGCCGCTTGCCGTGCTTGGGTGCGCTGAATCGGCCGACGCGGTCCCGCACTCGCCGTCTCATTAACCATCAACGCCACGACGAATCCTAAGATCAAAGTTAGATTTTTCATCCGCAACTCCTCCAGTTATTTGGTTGGGTCTGGGCCTTGCCGCCCTTCGCTTCAGAAACCCGGGCAAGGGAAGAAAGTTGCGCCGCCCTGGCAATTAGCCATCAGTGGTTGGAAATGCCTCAAATTGAGACTGATCGGCCCACCTGGCCGCCGCCGTTTAGAACCTATTGATTCCAAGCAAAGGAAAGTCCCAACTGACCAAAGGTAACGGCCTGGGCGGTGGTCGAATCTGGAAAGGTCGAGCGCCCGGCTTGCACCTGGAGGGCGAAACTGCGATTCACATCCCAACTCACCAAGAGGGTTCCGGTGCGTGAGCGGGTGTCATCAATGGCCGAGACACTGGTGGTGCCTTCCACTCCCAAATACCAACGCGAAAATTGATAGCCGACTTCGAGACTGCCCACCCGATCCACAAAACTTGACGACAGCGTCAGGGTTTCAGGAGAAAAGAACTGGCTGATCCGCGAATTTTGGAGCGCCGACACGTCGACGTTGTACCAATTTTTTTCCCCCGAAAGTCGCACGCTCCAATGCGAACCGAAAGCACCTTGCACACTGAGAGCCATCGCCGGACTGTGAACCTCGACGTCGAGGCCCTGAATGCTCGGATGGTCGGTGATGAGGTGAATCTGCCGGTAGGCGGCGGTCCCCTGCGTGTTCCAAGTTTCTCCCCAGCGAACCAGAGTCGCCGACCACTTTCGATAACTCAATTCCTCTTTGACTCCCCAGTCTTCAAACACCAAGGTTCCTTGGTACTCGTTGGCCGGGTCCGAGGCCAATCCTAAGCGAAAACTTTGGGTCTTAAGTTCTTCGCCATCGAGATCGCTCCGATGGGATCCCCCGCCAATCAAAAAGCGATAGTCGTTGGGCAATCGCAGATCCGCATCAACCGAGGAGTTGCGACCTTCCTCGGAGTCCGAACCGAGGGAAAGTTGAACGCTATTGGGCTGAGTTTGCAAATACTGCTCAAAACTAAAAGTGGTCCCAGCCTCTTTGGCTGCGCCCGCAAGGGCATGGAGCAGCAGCCATCCGCTCCCGAACACTCTTGCGTTCAACCTAAACCAAGGAATGAATTTGCCCATCACTGGTTTTGGCGACGCAACCGTTTGAGGTGACGATGGCGGGCGGTTTGGCCGCCGCGCCTTTGGATTCGGCGGTAGCGTTGACGTAATTGTTGGCGCTTTTCTGGAGGCAAAGTTTGCCACTTGCGAAAACGCTGGCGAAGTACGTCCCGCCGCTCTGGGGGCAACTGTTGAAAGCGCTGCCACTTTTGCCGAAGCTGCTGCCGGCGCTCCGGAGGAAGCTGTTGAAAGCGCCGCCAAGCTTTGAGCAAGCGCCGACGCTTCTGGGGCGGCAGGTCTTTGAATCGAGCCCACCGCTCCTTGATTTTTTGTTGCTGCTCTGGCGTTAACGAGTCCCAACGTTGACGGGCTTCACCCGACGGTTCGGGAGTTGGCGTGTCCGGAGTTTGCTCCACTGAGTTTTGCGCCCTGGCGATCGAGCCTATAACCGGCAGAGCCATCACTCCTAATAAGCCTTTAAGAAAAAATTCACGCCGATTCATGATTCTTCTCCTGGTCCGCTTCGTCTTCTTCTTTGATTTCGCCCTCGTCCATCTCTTGCATCATGCCGACATCCTCTTCGGACTCGAGCATCTCCATATCCATTAACATCTCGAGGTTCTTTAACATCTCGGGGTCAACACCCTCATTGGTACCTTTAGTTTTGGTGGTTTGCTCGTCCATTAGACTTGTTCTCCATCTAGGTCGTCGGCTTCTTCCAAAAACTCCAACTCATCAAGCAGGTCCAAGTCTTCCAACAGGTCCAGGTCCTCGATGGACTCCAGACTTGCGGTTAACTGATCGCCCTCGGCACCCGCAGGGCTAGCCTGAGGCATTTGCCGTTTCATTAGCTTCGGCGCTAACACCACTCCCACGATGACCGCAGCGGCCGAAGACCACACGGTGCTGGTCAAAAGTGTTTGCCACCACCAACCTCGGCGACTTTCGCGAGCGTATTGCTCCAGCTCCGGCAATACCGCTTGAAAGACCCGATCCCGATGGGCGCGACTGGGTTTTTCTTCGATGATTGAATTCCACTTCTTCATCGCTTTGCCCCCAAGGCTTGCTCCAAACTTCGACGGGCCCTAAACAACAAACTCTTAACCGCCGGGACCGAGGTGCCGAGCTGAGCTGCCAATTCATCATAACTCAGATCTTCGGTGAGCCAACTCACCAACGCGACTCGCTGTACTTCTGGTAATTTATCAATCGCGTTTTTCACTCGTTCTACCTCGGCTAGTTTCATGATCTTCTCTTCGAGGTCGTCACGGTCAGGAAGGTCCACTAATTCGTCACCACTGCCGCCCGCTAAGGCCTCGTCCAACTTTTTAGCATCGCGAATTGAGTTGAGCGCGCGATTGCGGGTTAAAGTAAAGGCCCAGGCGATAAAGTGTCCGCTCCCTTGGTAGCTCGGAGCCGTCTTGACAATCCTGAACCAAACATCCTGGGATACATCTTCGGCCCGCGCTTGGTCTCCCACCAAACGACAGGCGTAACCCAGGATCTTTCCCGCGTGGCGCTCAAACAATTCAGCAAACGCCCGCTGATCCCCTTGGGCCAGTCGCTGCATCAGCTCGTCATCACTTGGTTGACTCATGCCTTACCTTGTCGTGACGCTGACCCGTCGGTTTCACTGGAGAAACCCCAGGCCGCGCATTTAGTTGCGTTTTTTTAGTCTAAAATATTGCCAAGTAAAATCAAATGGTTATCTAGGTCCTAACAGGTCTTGGCGAGGGCTCCAAATTTTGCAAGAATACTTAAGCCACTCAGGAGATCAAATTGGGACGTCGAATCGGTGATTATCAAATTCGCGAAGGGGTGCTCGATCCCATCGCCCGCGCCGTCACTTGGTTTGGCCGCTTGTACAACGACTTTGAAATCAACGGTCTCGACCATATTCCGCGCGAAGGTCCAGCTCTGGTGGTTTTTTATCATGGCCTCATGCCCCTCGACCTCTACTATTGCGGCTTGCTTTACTACCTTGAAACTGGGCGCAAGGCGAGGGCCCTGACCGACAACTTTTTGTTTAAAATTCCCGGCTTGAATTGGCTCTTGGAATCCGTCGGGGCCGTCCCCGGTGACCCTGAACTTGCCACCGAGTTGCTCAAACAAGGTTTTGTCGTGGGAGTCTCCCCCGGTGGCGTTCGCGAGGCCATCGCCGGCGGCGAAAGAGACTACGAGTTGGTCTGGGGTCAGCGACAGGGTTTTGCCCGAGTGGCACTGGCGGCCAAGGCCCCCGTCATCCCAGCCTTTACCCGAAATGTCGAGGGCCTCTATCGCGCGCCGTTCGCCAGCTCGCGACTCGTGCAAGCACTCTACGAAAAAACCCGCTGGCCCATTGTCCCGATTGTGGGCCTCGGGCCCCTGCCGTTTCCAGTAAAACTCGTCTCATTTATTGGCCAACCCATCCCGCACGATCCTCTCGACACGCCAGCCACCTTGGCCGCAAAAACCAAAGCGGCGCTCCAGGAATTAATCGCCGCCAACCAACCAAAGGACAGTGGAGTTATGTCGGGGCTGCGCGAGCGCTGGCAGCGCCGCCGCGACCCCTAGGCAGGTGTCAAAAATTCGTGAGTGACGCTGCTCTTGGCCGGTGCTGTAATTGTTCTAGATGCGCCCACTTCAACTTTGCGTCTCCATCTTGTTGGTGTTTTTCCTCGGACTCGAGGCCCAAGCGGCATCGGTTGATCCTGCGATCGATTGGGACGTCATTCGCACCCCGCACTTTAAAATCATCTACGACAAGAAGTTGAAAAACCTTGCCCGACTCTACGCTTGGCAAGCCGAACGTGCCCACTCTTTGCTTAAACCAATTTTCAAGAAGGCGCCCGATCTCACCCATGTGCTGATCTCTGATACCAGTGATTTTGCCAACGGCTTTGCGAGCTTTCTGCCGCTCCCCTTGATTACCGTTTTTCCGGTGCTCCCCAGTGCGATTGATTCCGTCTCCCACTACGACAACTGGGCCGCTGAACTCATGATCCACGAGTACACCCACATTCTCACCTTTGAACCGACGGCGGGATTTTATACACCCTTGCGCTACATTTTTGGTTCTCTGATTCATCCCACCGGACTGCTCCCGTCCTGGTGGCAAGAAGGTCTCGCGGTCGAAATGGAAACCCGTTTTACTCTCTTCGGCCGCTTGCGCTCTCCGAGTTACGGGGCCACTCTCCGCAATCTTGTACTGGGTGAAAAGCTCCGCGCCGAGACTCTGGACCGCATCAACGAGGGCGACATTCCCACTTGGCCGTTCGGACAGCGGCCCTATTTGTTTGGTTCGCTGATCTGGAACAAACTGCTGAGCGAATCGGAGCAAGGGGCCGATCTGGCGCCCAACCTGCTGGAGCGGTATTCCCACCGTTTTCCCTTTTTGCTCAATGAACCGCTCAAGGACAACATTGGCAAAACCTACCAAACCGTACTTTCCGAACTCTATGGTCAGGTCGAAGATCGCGCAACCGAACAGCTCAAAACCATTAATCATGCAAAAGTAAAAACGGAGACGCGGCTCTCTCACCCCGGCACGGGTCAACACAGTCCAATGATCAGTCCCAACGGGCGAATGCTTGCCTATCTCGCTTACATTCCCCGACAGAGTGGCGAAATCCGCTTGGTGGAGAGACCCGAGGGAAGCAACGCGAGTTTTTCCACTTTGCCTTACCAAGTCGTGAAGAAAATGGTAGGCACCACGCGCATCAGTTGGCTCCCCGATTCGACAGGCTTTGTCTACGACCAAATGCGCACCTATAAGCGCTACTACCGATACCGGGATCTTTATCTTTACAACCTCGCCAACAAAACCACGGTGCGGCTCACCCAAGGAGCGCGCGCCAGCGAACCATCCGTCAGTCCGGATGGTAACAAAGTGGCCTTTGTGCAGACCACTCCGGGATCGACTCGTTTGGCCATCTACGACATCGAAAAAGGCGAAATTTCCACACTGCTGGAACCCCCCAAGCCGCAGATGCGCATTTCTTCGCCTGAGTTTGTCACTGCCAATGAAATTATTTTTGCCGCCCGCAATTTGCGCGGACAAGAGGGGCTCTTTCGCCTGCGCCTCGACAATCCCAAGCCGGTTGCGATGCTCAATGAGTTTCGCCCGGCCCGCCAGCCGCGAATGACCCCGGTGGGGCTGCTCTTCGTCTCGGATCGCAGCGGAGTTTCGAATCTCTACATTGCTAACAAGTCATTGACCGGGGCCCGTGCCCTCACCAACACGAAAACCCAGATCGTCAATGCCGAGGCCGACCGCCAATCCCGCGAGTATCTCGTGGCCCAATCTTCTCCCGACGGGACGGTCTTGTTTTTTGGCAAAGATGTCACCACCGCCAATCCCCCCACTGTTGAACCCTTTGTCGAAAATCGTTGGCAAAAAATCCCCGAAGGCCCCCAACTTTCTGAAGTCAAAATGAAAGAGGAAGACTTCTCCTCGTGGCCTTACCTCTACCCCCGCTATTGGATTCCGTTTTTGTATCCCGTCGAGGGCGGAGTGCTCGTCCAGGGCACCACCACGGCCGGCGATCCGCTTGGAAAACACAGCTACGCTCTCGATCTGTCGTATGACACCGTCACCGAGAAACCCAGCTATGGTGTGAACTATCTCAACGGGACCACTTCCATCGACTGGAGCTTGTTCTACACCGAAACCCAAGACTACTACGCTGGGTTTGACACCACCCTCACGAATCGCGCCGCCGGGACGAGTGCGGGCTTTTACCTGCCTAAGCTGAGCGACCGCTGGCGCGGCAGCCTCGGCTACGTGGCCATTGAAACTGAGAATGTGAGCTCCCAAGTCAAGCGCCAAGGGCCCAGTGCTTCATTTTCTTATTCGACCTTTGTCAGCGGTGAGGGCGAGAGTGAAGAGGACGAAGAGAGTGCGGAAGAAGATCAGGTGGCCGACTACAATACCCAGATCGCCATCGGTCACACTCAATATCAAGAGGGACCCGAGCTGGTGGATTACGGGCGCACCTCGCTCACCTGGAATCAAGTTATCACCAAGTGGTTGCCGGCCCGGCACAGCTTGGTCACTCAACTGCGGGCGGCTTTTTCTCCGCAAATGAATCTGAGCCAAGTGATTGGCTTGGGCGACAAAACCGTGGGCGGCAACTACATTGCCAGCCTCGTCACCAGCTCCTTTTTGATGCGCGGTTACCCCTCCACCTCATTCGTCGGCCGCCGAATCGTAAACGCCAATCTGGAGTATCGTTTTCCTTTGACGGATGTCTTCCGCGGCAAGGATTTGGTGCCGATCTTTCTTAAGGACATCAGGGCCACCATCTTTGCCGACGGTGTGGCGGTCGACGGCGGAGCCTTTGATCCCGAGCTTGGCGGTTATCGCCGAGTGGAATTAGACCGGCAGTTCTACGCGGCCGGACTCGAGCTCAAGCTTCGAACGACCATGGCTTATCAATTCCCGGTCACCTACATTCTTGGCGCCTACTACGGTTTTGACCAGCAGATGCAAGGGGGATTTCATCCCTTTATTGGCGTTGGTATTGGCGGAATTTCTGACATAGAGAAGGGAGGACGGCTTTGAAACTCAAGCTCCTACTCGCAACCCTCTTGGGTGGGCTCACGCTAACAGCCTCGGCCTTTTCCATCGATTCAAATCTCTTTTATCTCTCTGATGCGCTCGATGTGACCTCGGACACCACGGCCGTAAAAATGTTTATGGATTTTTCGGTCAATCTCGATTTGTCCAAGAAGGGTGATTTCACGATTGGCTGGGCCTATTCCATTGTCACCATTTCTGATGATGACAACGGAACCTCAACAACCTTTGGCCTCAATGAAATGGGTCCGCGATTTGGCTATTACCTCGACAAGGAAAAGTTGTGGGGCTTATTTCTAACTTACAATCTCCAAGCCCGTGCCGATTACAAGAGTGGGGCCACGGACGTCGAGTGGCGCGGTTCCAGTTACAAATTCGAAATCGGCTATCGACCGGAATTGACTGAAAGCCTGCACGCCGGCATGCACCTCATTTACTACACGGCCTCGTTTTCAGAACAGCTGACCGGGTCGACCACTTTTGAGCTGGTGAGCAACTCCCGGGCCATCATTTACCCGGCCTTCACCATTAGTTACCGATTTGAATAGGATGATCCTTCAATAATCTCGCAAGCTCTGCAGCTTCCGATCCACCGCAATTGGCCGGGTAAGCCCGAAGTTAAAAGTCGAGTGTATCAAACTGAGAATTACTTAAGGTTCGGGGCAGATCAAGATATAATAGAAAGACTTTTAGGAGGCATGGATGCGCCGCTCTCTCGCTCTCGCCGCTGCGACGAGTTTGACTCTCGCGGGAGTCTTAGGGCTCTTTCAAAACTGCGCCAAGGGCTTTCGCTCACAATCGGCTTCCTCCCAAAACCAACTCGGCGGTCCGGGTTGTGATCCACTCGATCCTTCTAACTGCGGTGCGGAGGAACCAGGCGGAGGGACCAATACTCCTCCCCCCACATGTCCACCTCCCGTTTTGGGATCGACTGGCAATAGCGGTTCTGCCAATGCTGTCCAAGCGGGTACTATCACCACTCCTCATCCAACCTTGCAAAACCTGACGGTTGAATGGCCGTTTTCGGGCGACCTCAACAACAACTCTCAAGTCTTGGTTCGCTATCATAAGCAAGGCGACGCCAACTGGTACTGTGGTATGCCCCTGCGCTTGATTCCGAGTGGCAACTTAGAGGGATTTTCTTGGGCCACGCGCCACTCCGGGAGCATCTTTGACCTCCAACCAGCAACGGCCTACGAACTCGAATTAACACTTAACGATCCCGACGGAGGCTCAGTCCGTAGAACAGTCGTCGTTAACACCCGCGCGGTGCCTGCGCCGATGGCTGGAGCAGTCATTAAGCTGGCCACTCCTTCCACTCTCAATTCGGTCCTCTCAGCGGCGCAACCGGGTGATGTTGTCGAGTTGGGAGGCGGGTCTTACAGTGGATTTCAAATCAACAAAAGCGGACAAGCGGGGAAGCCTCTGGTCATTCGCGGGACTCCCAACGCCGTAATTACTGGCGAAGTGGGCGCGTTCTCGGCAAATCACTTGATCTTCGAGGACTTAACAATTAACGGGCGCCTCCGACTCAATGGATCGAGCAACATCGCCGTTACTGGCTGCCATATCAGGGCCGCCACGGCCCAAGGTGGTGATGGGATTGTCTCCTACACTCGATCCGAAGATTTTTATATTGCCGACAATTGGGTGGAAGGAACGACTCGCTGGGCGGAATCCTCGTTGGGCGTCAATGGCGACAACCTCGGAGAAGGAATTCTTGTCACCGGCCCCGGTCATGTGATCACTCACAACCAGGTCAGCGGGTTTCGTGACGGCATTTCATTTATGGAGGACAGCGAGGCCGAAGATCAATTCAGCCTCGACGTGCTCAATAACGATATCTCCCAAAATGCCGACGACGGTGTTGAAGCTGACTTTTGCCAACACAACTGCCGCATCATGAATAATCGCTTAACCAATAATTTTATTGCTCTCTCCTCCCAACCAAGTTTGGGGGGGCCCACTTACTTTATTCGCAACTCAATCTACAACGCTGCCCATGTGGCCTTTAAACTTTACCGCGGCAGTATTGGCGATCTACTGCTACACAACACCATCGTCAAAAACGGTGATGGCCTTGGAATCTACGCTGGCCGGTCGGTGTCGCGCGCCATGATACTTAACAACATCTTTATCGGCGGACCCGGAGGTGACTTTGGTGGTTACAGCAGCGGCACTGGCAAAGTCATCGCCTTTGCTGACCTCGTTGTGGCGAACTCCACCATTAATTACCAGGCCTATGGGTCCACCTCAGGCAGCTTGAGTGGGACGATTGGCTCGACGAGCTTTTCCAATCTGGCGAGTTTACGCTCGACCACTCAAGAAAAAAACGCGATACAAGTGGATCTGGGGAGTTTCGCTGCCACTGTTTCCTACCCTGCCACCCCCATGACGCCCTATGGAGCCGTCGATTTGCGTCTAAACCCGGCTTCCCCAGCCGTGGATGCTGCCTACCCCATTTCCAATGTCAATGATCGCCATCACGGAGCCGGGCCCGACATCGGCGCCTTCGAAGTTGGACAGCCCGCACCACTTTTTGGTCCCCGTCCCTGACGGCCCCCGCAACGCACTTAGTTGTCGATTGAATCTCGACCCACTCGTCTCATAGACTGCCTCACTCAACACCCCGTTCGTGAGGTCAGCAATGCCTTGGACATCGAGTATCCCTCTCCTGCTTGTGTTGGTCTTAACTCCCGTCGCCTTCGGAGCTCGCTCTAAAGACTCGGGCGCCGTGGTCGGCACGGGCACGGCCCCCATCACCATTGACCTCAGTTCGCCCAAAGGGGGATGGACGGTCGACCGCATGGTCTCGGTGAAAGGGCGAGTGAGTGATGCCACCGTGAACCCCGTGACGATCAGTATAAACGGTGATCGCTATCTCATTCGAACCGTCAACGGCGAGTTCAGCCGAAAATTTCCCGTCACCTCGGGGAAGAATGTGATTTCCGTTCAGGCTGCTAATAAAGCGGGAACCTTTAATTTCGCGAAAACTTTTTTTGCCAAGGTCGAACCGGTTCCCTTGGTGACGGTACTCACCAGTGACACCGACAATGTCTACACTGACCTCCACATCTACGAACCCAGCGCTGACCTGACCGATCCGGTGAAGCAAAGTGAAAACAAAACCGAACACGTTTTTTGGGCCCAAACCCAGTCACAAACGGGCGGAAATTTTTACCTCAATGAACAAGCGGGCAGTTACGATCAGCCCGGGTACGGTCCTTATCTTTACACTCATCGTTCTCCGCCGCTGGGAATTTACCGCATCGACGCCAACTACTGGCCGAGTGGTGATAAAGCCCATGTGGTCGCCACTCTCAACGTTGTGCTTTTTGGCGGGACTTCAAAAGAAGTTCGCAAGACCGTGCGCAATCCACTGGTGATGCCGGGTGAAACCGTCACCATGGCTTTTGTTCGAATCGACAAGAATCAAGTCGGCTACATTTTTGCTCCGACGATGGATCCCAAGCCTCGAGATGAAAGTGTTTGGCCTAAGTGGGTTATTAATTACAACCCCCGACAAAAATCCTCAGGTGGCGAGGAATATTAACCATGACCCGATATTGGCAGTGGCTCGCCGTGAGCGTTTTGACTTGCTCGGCTTCGGCTCGCCCCAGTGAAACCCGCCTTTACCAGCAGGAGCGCATCGCCCGCGTGGCTTTGGAGCAAGCCCGCCGGACCACGGGCGAATGGGATCCGGCTCAGCGAGATTGCGCTGGGCTGATTCGGTGTGCCTACCGTCGGGGACTGGGACTTCCCACCACGCTTTGGCGTAACCAACACAACCAGTGGGTCGACTATGTCGGCGCCGGTGAACTGGTGAGCCACAATTTTGATTTTATCACCCGTAGCCCCGAGCCAGATCAGATTGAGTCGGGCGACGTGCTGGTTTTTTATAATCCCCACAAAAAGCCCTTTGAGGCCTGGCATCTGATGTTGCTGATAAAATCCCCCGGCTCGGCCTCCCATCAAACTCTGGTCGTCTACCACAACGGCGAAACCGGTCGCCGTGCGGCGGTTCGCAAGGTGCGGTGGGAAAATTTGTTAGAGGAGCCGTCTTCGTGGCAACCCCGATCTTCGAATCCCCTCTTCCAAGGGGTTTTTCGCTGGCAGGGGTGGTCGCGCCTATTAACTAAGAGTATCGACATCACCGAAAACCGTAACAGGGAATAATCATGAAATATTTTTTCCAAATCATCTTTGTCAGCGCCGTCCTCATGGCCACTTCCCGTGGAGCTGTGGCGGAAGTTCTTCCGGAGCCCGACGAGGCCCTCGCGCCTAAGATCACCTTTCAGGTTCGCGATGCTGTTCAATTGCACCAGTTCTTGCGACAAAATACCGAGGCTAAACGCTTTGTGGGTTCGAATCTTTTCCGTGGGTTGTTTTATCGTTTGAATCCGGTGTTTGGGATGCTCGGCAGTGAGTATGCGGCCTCTTGGCAGGGCACGCTCCTTGATTTTGCCTATGAAAAGACGATGGCGGGTCACCCACTGACACTGGCTTATTATCCGCAGCGCCGCCTGAACTCGCCTTTTGGGTCCGCGATCGGCGGACTCGGGTCAGTCGAACAAAAGCTCGTCGCTACACTCACCAAGTCGCTGGGAGCTACGGATCATCAAATTCGCCCAGCAGAGAAGGGTGGCGCCTTGACCACCGTGCGGAGTGTGAAAGTGCAAAATCAGCTTTTTGCTCAAGGGCTGAATAACGGTTGCTTGGGCCTGAGTCGCGATCCCTATGTGACGGCCCACCTCATGCGGTCCTGTGCAAGGCCTCAGGCGGATGCGACGGTGGAAGCGGATCTGCGCTTGTTGTTTCCCGCCTTGTCAGCGGTTTATCGACGATTTTTTTCGGAACAGAGCTTAATGAAATTGAACTTTGCCTGGGACCCCAAGAGTTCGTCCTGGAAACCACGCGATGTGCAGTTGCCTCTCAACCAAGACCACCAGTTCAAGACGGGCGCCATTCCCAGTGGCTTCTTCGCCGCCGTCCCTTCGTCCACGGCTCTGCTGATTGCCGCACAGGTCCCCGACCCAAAGGGCTTTGGTCCCGACCAGTTCAAATCCTATCTTGGTGAGTCTGCCACCATTCGGCGCCAACGCGATCCGGTCACCGTGGGTCTCATTGCTTTTTGGCTGGAGCATAAACTCGAAACGGCAATCCTCATCGGCAAAGAAGCATCGACTGAAGAAATGGAAGGCTTTCGTGAACTGTACGGCGAGTCCGGTCTCTACAGCATTCACTTTGCACGGGTGTGCAAACAATTTGTCGGAGTTGCCCCCAACGCCAGCGCCCTTGAAGAACTCAACAAGGCCTGCGCCGGAAGCGTCCCTAATATGTTACACCTTGCTCAAGCTGGCGTGCAGAAGCTGCACGGCCAAAATCCCTCGGTTGCTCTCCTCGTAAATTTGGGAAAGCTTTTGGATGAAACTTTTAAGTCGGGGCTCGCCTCGATCGGTGAAGGATCGGAAGGTGCCCCTGAGGTCAAAGAGGCGCAATCGATCTTGAACCAACTCCCGTATTACCTTTTCGCTGGCAGCATCGAAGATAACACCCTGGTCATGAAAGAGGTTCTTTAATGGCACGCCTGAGCTTACGACTTTGTTTTTTACTGATCGGAACCTTCTCTGCGAACCTCGCATGGAGCAAAAATCTTTACATGACGATCCGCCGGGATTTTGGGCCTCAAGAAAATCCTCAAGTGGAGGTCAACTATGTGAGTCCTGCGCCCGTGAGCTTTCGCTTGCTTAAGCCGAAGGACATGGCCCAGTTTATTTCCAGTCAGATCGATTTGCGACGGGCCTGGAAGCAACCCAAAACGGAACTCAATTCGGCCCGATTTCTTCTCCAAGGATTTAACGATTTAAAACTCGACACCGGGTGGATTCGCGCCGGTCTCAATCAGGACCTGAAACTGGCAATGAAACCCCAGTTCGGTGGCGCGAGCTACGGAAGTACGCCAAGTCCCTTAGCTCTCGGACCTAAGGAGTTCATCGCCGCCCCCGAAGGTTTTGAAGTGCTCAAAGAATTTTCCTCAGTCCCCGAGGAACAAGACAACAAAAAGCCCTTTGATGTTCCCGGTTTTGACTGGTGGAACATGAATAGTGAGGGCGGACTCAAAACCCGCATCGTGACTCTCCCTCAACTCGATCCGGGATTTTATGTCCTGCAGGTTTTGCAGTTGGGTCTCGAAGGTCAAGTGGTTCTGGTGATTAACGACATTGTGGCTCGCCTAGAACAAACCGCCGATGCCGCCGTGGTGACCGCTACCAACCGCAATGGTGAGCCCCTCAGCGGAGCCAAAGTCAGTCTGCGCAACATTCAAGGCGAGTGGGTCGCCAAAGAAACCACCGACAAAAACGGTGTGGCCCACTTTAAGCGCCTCAATAGCCCCCAGCTCATCGCCACCGTGGAAAAAAGCGGAACCGCCATTATTGACACGGATTTTTACGCCACCACCGCCGTGAGCCCCGATCTGTATCTTTACACGGACCGACCCATGTTTAAGTCGGGTGAAACCGTTCACTACCGAGGAATTCTCCGCGAAACTGCTCGGGGCGTGAGCGCACTCACAGCCGCCTCGACTGCCAAGGTGAGAGTCGTCGATGTCGACGACGGTATGGTGGTAAGTGAAACGCCCGTGAAAGTGGGCGAGTTCGGCACTTTCCATGGCGAAGTGGCGATGCCAAGCGACCAAGAGGCCGGAGTTTACCGCATCGAAGCCGCGGTGGACGACAAGTCACATATCGGCGAGTTCCGGGTTAAGAATTATGTAAAGCCCATTTTTTTCCTAACCATTCAGTCGGATCAGGAAACCCTGAAGCCTGGCACGCAATTGCGGGCGACGATCAAGGTCGAGCGCTTTGCCGGCGGTGTGCCCACCGACGTGGTTTACCGCGCGCAGTTGTTTCGCTCCAAAGCTGATTCCCCTCAATGGGTGGACGATGCTGGCATGGGCGAGACCGGTTCCTTGGTGACTTACTTTTGGGACCAAACGCCCAATCAGTACAATCCCTTGACGTTGTTGCACAGTCAGGACGAAGTGAAGTTAAATCGTAACGGCACCGGTACAATCAATTTGACCGTCCCCACCGACTCCACCTACCAAGCGAATTTTGACTATAAATATCTACTTAAAATCACCGCTCAAGATGCCGACGGCAATTCGGCCGACGCCGCCAAATCCTTTTTGGACATGAAGAGTGAACTCATGGCTCAAGCTCGGATGTCGGCCTCGTTTGCTGGCGCGGGATTTCCAGCCACTCTCAAAGTGCGCTCAGTGTACCCTTCGGGCAAGGCTTACCCCCAAGCCAGGGGTCAAATCCAGTGGAGCGTCACCGCCTACAATGGAACTGAAACCAAAATCGAAGACAAAACTTTTAAAACCGACGATCAAGGTCGCTTCGAGGTCGCCGTCCCCACCAACCAACCCGGAGCCGTTCGTGCTCGGGTTTTTATTTGGGACTCCAAGGACGTTGCGAATCGAGCCGAAGCGGAATTGTTGGTCCTGGGCTCTGACCTTCGCCAAGGAGTGGTTCGGGTTCAAGAAATGTCGCTGCTCAGCCGCCGCGATTATTTTTTCCCAGGCGAAACCGCCAAAGGTTTGGTCATGCTCCCCGAGGGCTGGGGCCACAACCGTCAAAATAAGGGATTGTTGTACATAACCGTCGCCGGCGAAAAGATTTTTAGTCAACGCGTTCAACCCGTGGAGGGCTTGGCAACTTGGATTGAAGAAAAAATTCTCCCTGAATTTGGTACCGGGGTTTACCTCATCGTGGCGTACGCCGACCCTACGCACGGCTGGGTGGAACGCAAGTTTTCTTACCGTATTCCGCAAAAAGACAAATACCTCCAGGTGAAGCTGGCCTTTGCCCAAGGCAACGTGATGCCGGGCCAAGAACAAACCGTCAACTTGACGGTTCTTGATCATGAGGGGAAGCCTCTCAAATCCGAGGTCTCGCTGTCGGTGGTGGATAAGGCCGTGCTGACTTTGCAACCGGAGTTTCGTCCGCCGCTCATGGAGTTCTTTTATCCCCAGGCGAAACTGAATTTATCCAGTTTTTTTAGTAGCCAGTTTCAATCCTATGGATACGGCGAACCCCTCGCTAAATTGTTTCGACCCAATTATTGGTTTTCGGCGGCTAAAGCGGAGCCGGAAAAGCTCAAAGAAGAAGACACGGCTCACTGGGTCGCTGACTTGTTAACCAATGACAAGGGAATGGCCAGCTCCACCTTTAGAATGCCTTCGAATCAAACCATTTGGGAAGTGACGGCGGTCGCGGTCGATAAGAATGGTCGCTTTGGCGAGGGCAAAAGTGAGTTCAAGTCCCAAATGCCGATTTCGCTCATTCTGGCCATGCCCGCCTTCTTGCGAACCGGTGATATCATGGAGCCACGCCTCTCAATTGCCAACACGCAAGAGACCAAACAAACCTATGACGTCAAGTACAGTCTAGAGACACCACCCGAACTCAAAGTGGAAACTCCCATCGCGACCAGCGGCTCGGTTGCCCCCGGCAAAAATCTTGATTTTGTGGGACAGGCGACACTTGTCAGTCATGTCGGCGAACCAAAAAACTTAAGCTTAACCAGCCATCTCGAGTTTGCGCAAAAGAGCTTGGCTTTTTCTCATTCGCTGCGCGCGATGGAATCGCGCATTCCCATTCAAGAAACTCCCAAGGAAACCGATGGCGCTTGGCGCTTGAGTCAGAGTGCTGAGGCACCCATTCGCTCGGTTCGCTACACGGTAACCCAGGGCTTGATGGGCACCATGATGCCTGCCATGCGTTGGCTGATCGCCTATCCGCATGGGTGTGTGGAACAAACACTCAGTCGAACCATTCCAAGTTTGGTGGTTCGAGACCTATTTGAGTCCACGAGCCCGGGAGCGACCTCGGCTGCAACCTTAGCTCCCTCGGCCGGAGTCTTGGCTAAGGCTTGGTTTTGGGTAAAAAATCTGCTGAGCCGATTCTGGAATTGGCTTAAGAGTTTGTTCGTCGGTGAGACCGTTCAAGTTAAGCTCACCCGCAACTTTGGAAAACTCGTAGGCGATGCGAAAGAATTTGCCTCGGCGGGACTCAAAAAGATTGCTGGCTTTCAAAATCAAAATGGCTCTTTTGCTTGGTTTGCCGGAGAAGGCGAAGGCGATCTCGACATGACTCTCGCCGTGACCATGATGCTTCTCAGTCACGAACGCCCCTACTTCAGCAGCGAAGGCATTGAGCTCGACCGCACCTGGAGTTGGCTCAGCAACCAGTACCTCGACAACAACTCCGAGCGCGGCGTGGTCATGACTTTTATTGAGTCCCGACTGAGCAAAGCGGGAACCATTCAAACCGGGCGCAGTGACGCCATCGCCCGCATCAATCAAATTGGCCCCACGCTTAAAGATCAGGGACTCGGCCTGCAAGGCTTGACGTTGTTGGCAATCGACAGCTTTGGTTTGAAGGATGCTGCCGAAATTAAAACGACTCAAGACTCCTTACTGGCGAGCCTCAAATCCGGTTTGCAAGATTTCTTTAATAAAGGCGGCCAGATCGATTTGTGGCGACCTCTCCGGGCCCAGTGGCAAGGCTACCCGGGCCTCTTTGTGTCGGATGTCGCCCTGAGTGCGCGAGCCTTGCAGGCTTTCGGAGCACTCGACAACAGCCTGAGAGCTTCGTTGGTGACTCTGCTGCTACGCGAATTCAATGGCTCGCACTTTGGCTCAACCTTTGAGACCTCGATGACTTTGCTCCACAGCGCGTGGCTCCTCAAAGAAGACTTGAGTAGCAAAGAATCGACTCGCCCACCAGAACTTGAAATTGACGGTAAAACGGTTGCGAACGACAAAATTCAAGCGCTGTCGAACTTTGGTGGTTGGGAACTGGAAGTCGACGGTTCAGTTCTGAGCCCGGGTGAACATGTCATTAAGGCCGAGCGCGGCGACTACCTTTCCGCCGACCTTCAAGCCACGCGTTGGGTGCCGATCGAAAAAGCTTCCCTTCAAGCTCACGGCTGGGCACTCAAGAAGTCCATTTTCAAAATTGAAAATGGGGGATTACAAAAGCGTCCCTTTGATCCCGCCCTAGAAGGGGTCCGCGTTGGAGATCTACTCTATGTTGAACTCGAGTTCAGTCATCAGCGCGACCAAGAGGGCTGGCGGCACTCCCTGTCCCCCAGCCATTTTATCGTTCAAGACGACATTCCCTCCGGTTTTGTCGTGCTCGAGAGCGACAAAGATTATTCGGCTTTCGCTTGGTACGATCCCGATAAAACCAGGAGTCGCCATGTCCGCCGCCTCGAACCCGACCGCGCGGCTTGGTACTTTCGTTATGAGAGTAATTGGATGAAACAAAATCGTCGCGTGGGTTATTTTATGCGAGCCACTTACGGCGGGACTTATTCGAGCGGTGTGGCTCGGGTAGAAGATTTTTATGATGAAGCAAGTTTTGCACAAACTGGCGGTTATCGCGTGCGCGTGGCCCCTCATCAGCGTTAAGGCCCACGGCCTCGACCTGAAGTGGGATGCGTCTTTTACGCGCGATCAACAAGTGCTGGGGCGCCAAGCCCTGGCGAGAATTGCTTCGCGTTGGCAGTCGCTTTCGTTTGAAACACTACCCGCAACTCCTGTTAAAATCGAAGTTCTGGGGAGGCCTCAGGCCTCTCGGCATGGCGCTCGTTCCCAGCCGGGAGTCATACAACTCAATGCCTTGCTCAGCCCCAAAGATTTTTCCTCTGTTATCGCGCACGAATTCGCCCACCAAGTTTGGCTCAACCATTGCGGCCTGACCTCGCCGCAAGACGAAATCATCCACGAAGCCTTGGCGCTTTGGATCTCCGAAGACCTCCATCGCCTGGTGCTCAACGATCAGCAGACACCTTATTTGAGTCAGGCCCGTGAGGCCCTTTTTCAACAAAAAGGACAGCCCCTGACTTCGGACCCGAAACCGGTGCAGGTAGCACTCTCGCGCCTTCTGGCGACCCCCGATACCCAAAAAACCTGGCAGCAATTCTTTCAAAAGCTCGTCCCTCAGTGTCGCTCGACCGAGAATTTTCGCGAGCAATTTTGGAATCTGGTGGCTCAAACGGACTATGCACCGCGGGTCGGTCGCCTGCACTTTTTGCTTCAAGATGGACTTTCCCATGAAGTCTTGTCGAGCCACGGTCCAGTGCAAAACTCGTATCCCGTAGGGTCACTCCTAAAACCTCTCGCGATTCAGCTGTTACCCTCCTTGCAAACGCCTTTAAATTCCCGTCCCGATCCCACCTGGTATTGCCCGTCGATGAACGTGCGGTCGCGGACTTGGAATTGGCAAGAGGCTCTCACCAAGTCTTGCAATGGATTTTTCCTCGATCACCTGATCGGTGCCTCGGAGTGGCAGAATTGGCGACACTTTTGGACTCACTGGGGCCGCCCTCAGGTCGGTCTCGCGATGACCGAAGTCATCGGTCTCAACGCTCACTTCAAAATGAGTCTCGAGCAAGTCTTGCAAATTTACCAGTGGTTGGATCTGACTTCGCCTACGATCATTGATGCTCTTCGCGAAACTGCTCACAGCGGCACCATGGCCAGCGGCGCTGATGCCGAGTGGTTTGAGCGCAATCAAATTGCGCTCAAGACCGGCTCGGTCAGGTCCACTAGCGGTGAACCCATTTACTCTTGGATTGTGGCACTTGGTCCGCGCACGGGCGAAGGGGCCAGTGCCTTTCGCGCCGTAATTTTTAGTGAGGGGCGGGCCACCAGCGAATTGTTGCCCGAGCTGCGGGCGCTGCTGGTTAAAAGGTGGTGGCAAAAATCCAAGCCGGCTCAGGTGCAAGTCTTAGGATTAGTGCCCTTGAACAAACTCAAGTTTTCCTGCCCTGCCGGTAGCCCCGCTCTGTATCGGCCGATGCCAGGCCAATGGAAACTCTCGGCCGCTGGTGCTGCACCCATGAATTTACCAGTCAACCATGAATTGCAGTGTCTCGGCGGTCCTGTGCGGCTGCACTTTCCGGGACGTAAAGGCGAAGACCTCTCTCGGCTCTACTACGGCCGCCTAAGAGTTGAGTCCGAAGATCAACTTCTAGCAGAAAGTAAGGTGGACTTAGTTTCTGCTGACTCACTTCCCGCCGATGGCCGGCAACTTCGCGCTCGGCGCGGTTCGGCCGTGACCTTGATCACCAGTGAGGGACACTATGCCGAGCAAGTCCTGGCCTCGGAATTTCCGCGCGGACACCAAGAAACTTTGAAAGCTCTTGCCCTCGGCGTCCTCCACAACCACTCCCACAGTCCCCACGGCGCACGCCCGGTCTGCGACACCACCCATTGCCAAGTTTTTGCCTTTCAAGAGGGAGTGCCAGCGCATTTGCGCGCGCGCATCCGCTCGGCCGTCGAGGTGGCCTTGCACCAGCGCGGCGATTTTAAATTTGCCGAGCCTTGGTTTTATTTTTCGCTCGGAGGTTCCAAACCCTGGTCAAAAAAAGTGTCTAATGACCTCATCAAACAACAACTCGCGCTGACCAGCTCGGCTGCCGAACTCATCCGCGAGCCCAGTGGGCAAATTCAAGTTCTTTCTCAAAGTGGCGAGCGACGCCTCCTCGACTGCGAAAGCTTGCGCAATCAATTGCGCCTACTCAGTTGCCCCGACAACATCCATCGCGCCGGTTCCGAGTGGACTTTCTCAGGAAGAGGAGAAGGCCACGGTCGCGGTCTCAACCTCATCGACGCCGACCTCAAATC
>JADZEO010000089.1 GCA_020850475.1 Bdellovibrionales bacterium
GCAAAAAATCCGCCTATGAGTATTTGAATGCCTCTTCCAGCCGCTTTCCAGGTCAGGAGAAATTCTTAGAGCTCATGACGGCGGCGAAGGTCTTTAGCTCCGCGGAGTGCCGACCACTACTCGGTGGCGCAAGTTACTTGTACAAAGGTGTGGTTCGCTAGGTCTAAGCTGCGGCAATTTTTTTGCGCCCGTCGATCTTCTTTTGAACAGCATTGAGCACATCTCGAAATTGGCGACTGGTAAAGGGTTTGGCCAACTTTTCATCGACGGAGCCCGATACACTTCCCTCGTCTAAAGAATCGATGAAACCCGATATCACCACCACCAACATGTCCGGGTAGATGGAGCGAATCTGACGGATAAACTCAACCCCATCCATGATCGGCATTTTGATGTCAGTAAAGACAATGCTCAGATCCGGATGATTGATAAGGACCTCGAGGCCCTCTTGTCCATTTTTCGCAGTCAGGACATCAAACCCTTCTTCTTCAAGACGCTCCCGGATGAGTCGGCGAACCATTTGCTCATCGTCAACGACCAGCACTTTCATCTTGGCAAAGGTTCCGGCCTCTTTGAGATTGGGAAATTTCAGCTCAAAGCAAGTTCCGTTGGAGTTGGAGTACTTGAGCTTCAAGCTCCCCTTGTGAGCCCGCATGATTCCGGTGCAAACCGACAGGCCCAGCCCAGTTCCCTTGCCGACCGGCTTGGTCGTGAAGAAGGGATTGAGGATCTTTTCCTGATTTTCTTTACCGATCGGGGGCCCGCTATTCCAAACTTCGAGTGTTACAAAATCCGGACCTGGTACGAGCCGCAGTTTGATATCCCGGGTCTCGCTCGACGACTCTTCCATCGCATCCATGGCGTTGCAAAGAATATTAACCAGAACCTGTTCCACTTGCGTTCGGTTGCCGCCGATCCACTGCCCCTCGGGGCAATCCACCGTGGCGTTCACGCCGAGAAAGCGCAACCGTTGTTGAACCAAGAGCAAACTCTCCGCGACGACCTTGCCCAAATCCACTTTGGTCATGGTACCGTCGGGAGTGCGCGCGACATTTTTCATTTGCGAAACGATTTGCGACATCCGCTCGACCGACCGAAAGATCGGCTCGACGAGCTGCCGGACTTCCGCGGCCTCCAAGGGTTTTTTGGCTGCCCGTAGTTCCAAAAGCTCCGCCTGGCCTTGTATCACCATCAATGGATTGTTCATCTCGTGGGCGACCGAGGCCGCAACTTTGCCGAGATCCGCCAGCTTCGACATGTGGTACACCGCTTTTAGATCATCAGCGATTTTCTTTTTTTCTTTGACGCCCTTGGAGTGGTCATAAAAGGTCACGAGCAAAAACTGCTGTCCGCCGACAACAATCCCTGAAAATGAACAAATCACTGGAACCGAACGCCCACTCCGGCGAATGATGGCGAGGTCGTGTTCCACGGGAGTGAACATTTCAAACTGATGTTTATAAAGATCCGTAATGGACTGAAGAGTTTCCTTGGCTCGCCCCTCGAACAACACCGTCCAGAGGCGACCGACCAAGTCGGCCTCAGCCACACCTAATAGTTCTTCAAACTGCGAATTCGAAAATACAATTTTGAGGGTATCAAAGGCCACGAGGATAACCGGCAGGCCCAACCGTTGAAACCACGGTCGCACCTCTTGAACGATGCTGTCATAGCTCGGGTCCTGTTCGGACAAAGCCCACTCCCTCGTGAATAGGGGACATCTATATATTCTCCACTTCTTATCGTCTGGTTGCCCGCGGGACCTTATACTGACCGCGAGTGATTGTGGGTCACTTTGGGGCGAAGGTCCTGACGAGGGCAGCACCGTCCCGGACTAAAGGCCTTGGCTCTCCCAAAACTGGCGTTGAAAATCCGCCTGAACGCGAAACATGTTCAGTCCAGATTCATACGGACAGCCGGCTCGCTCAGCATATTCCAGCCCCGGAGAATCCTCGGTGTAGTTAAGATCAATTACGAGACGCGGTTTCCACTCCGAAGGTGGCCAGCCGGCGGGAGTCTGCCGATTGCGACCGACCGCCCAAATGACCACGTCAGGTAAAAAATCCGCCAAGTCAGTTTGCGCCTCAACCGCGCCTCGACGGGCCGAAAAAAATCGGGCCTGGGGGACGATCTCCTCCAACACTCCCTTGGTTCCGCCTCCACCCCAAACCGCCACAGCACTCTGGGGAGCTATGCCCTTGACCAACTCGCGCAAACCTTCGAGGTCAGTGTTCTCCACCACCCAGTCGCCTTTCGAGTTAAGAATGAGCGTATTGGCTGCGCCGAGATTTTCGACCTTCGCTGTGCGCTGGTATACCATTGACCGCAATTTAACCTTCAGTGGCGAAGTCACGGCCGCCGCTTTTAAGCCCAGCTCCTTTAAGAAATCCAAAACATCAGAGGTAAACTCCTCCTCGGTGATTCGAATCGGCACCACCGGCATACTTCGATGGGCAAAAAACTGATATTGCTCAACCGGCGTCCAGCTATGAAGAACCGGATCGCCAATCACCGCCGCAAAACCCGCCCACTGATCCGGAGTCGAAAGCCATTCACTTAAAGTCGGCTGATCGGGAGCGGACCCCTCTCCCTCGCGCCAAAAACCAAAGGCCATACTTTTGCCAAACAACTGCCGGTACCACTTCCACCGGCCATCAATTGAGCGTGGCAAAAAACAACGACGATGAGGATCTTCAGCCCACCACTCGTGACCTTGCTCAAGTTCTTCAAGAGTTGTTACTTCGACCGCAAGTTTCAGAACGCTCAAGCGCCACTGCCGACCGACTTCAGTAAAGTGATCCAGGACTTCGCCAAAACCCTTGCCGCGTCGATCGTGCAGCGAAATGATCGGCGGGTCTTCGCCTTCGGGAGGACGACCTAACTCGAGCGCCCAATCCCAGACGCTCGCCATTGAGCGCGCCAGTCCAACTTGGTTACTGGATCGCAACGCGGCCAAGCGCCGAGAGTAGGGGATCACTTCACACACCCAATTGATTTGCTCACTGCTGAGCAGATCATCACGGATTTCGAACAAGACATCACGCCACGGCAAACGCTTTTTGAGGTATTGGTGGGCGAGCTTTTCTGAACGCAACATGTGGGGCAACAGTGTCACCACGCCGCCCACAAAGACTTCACTCAAACCAAAAAAAAGCTGATCACCCAGCGACAAACTCTCGTCGAGTCCCTCTTGGCGCTCAAGGATCTCATGAGCCCACTCACCATAACGCTTCTGCCGCTCATCGAAGAGCGCATGGTATTCGTCATAAGAAGACTGATGCGAGGACAATCGCGGCCGATTGAGAAACAGGCGCCCCGACGCATCGGTGGGTCGCCTTAACCAAATCACCCGTGTGCCAGCGGGCATCACTCCGGCGAAACCTGCACCGAGGGCGATATAGGTGTCGGAACTTTGATCTTGATATTTGTTCACCAATTTTTCTAAGTGAATGCGTTCAAGTTGGCGAAAGGCCGCTTCGCCTTGACTGGCAAAAATCTCACTCACCGACTGCCCGACCAGTCGCTCAATAACGGTATCCAGATCAAACACTCGCCACTCGGGAGCCTGACCCTTAAGAGCGCGGAGCAAAGAAGTCTTCCCGGTTCCGCGATGACCAACAATCAAATAAATCACGGGTGAACTCCCAAGCTGGTCCAAAAACCCACGTAACTTTTGCTGATAACTTCGGGGTGAAGGATTTCAATCGGAAACCCGGCCTTTAAAAGAACGCCGGCCGCCATGGCCAAGCGATGGTCCTGGTCAGTGTCGAAAGAGAATTTTGTCTGGGGCCTGGCCGGCGCCTCTCCCTCAATCATCAAACCGCCCTCGACCGATTCCACTTGCCGACCCATCTTGCGGATCAGCTCAACCGTCTTTTCAATTCTATTGGATTCCTTAAATACTAACTGATCTGCACCCCAAAGGCGACTCGGCCCGTGAGCCAGCGCACACAACACACTCAGAACCGGAAATAGGTCGGGGGTGTCCCGCAGATTGACATCGATCCCTCGCAATTGAGGTGCCCGCTTTACGGTGAGGGCGTCGCCGTCTCGCGAAACGGGCACGCCCATTTGAGTCAGAATATGCGGAAAGATAAAATCCGGCTGCGGACTCGAAGCGGGAAACCCCGCAAACGAGGCCTCGCCACTCACCGCGGCGACGGCCGCAATGGCAAATGCCGAGCTCATATCCATTTCTACTGTGTACGACTGAATCCTGACTTGCTGTCGAGCCCACACTCGACAATCGCCGTTGGTGATGTCGACTTGCATTCCAAAATGCCGCATCAACCCTACCGTCATGGTCCAATACGGCAATGACACCATTTTCGCACCGACCGACAAAAACATCGACTCGGGCAAGTCCCAACAGTTGAGCAATACGGCCGAGGCAAACTGGCTGGATCGGTCACTGGGAATATGCAAGGAATCACCCATGGGCTTCCAGCCGAGCGAACGGATCACCAGGCGGTCGGAGAGCAGCTTGGCCTCAACTCCCAGCTGACGCAAGATCCGCAGCAATTCGTCTTGCGGGCGACTGAATAGGCGTTGGCTTCCGCGCAACTCATGTTCTCCAGGTTGGCGCGAAGCCCGCAGCGCCATAAAGCGCAAAACGGTTCCCGCCTGACCACAGTCGATGGGCTGATAACTTCTTAAACTTTGTAGGGCCGCCTTCATCAGTTCAATGTCGTCGCTATCACTAAATCCGAGAATCTCAACTGGATGTTGGGCGTAGCTCGCCGCGATCAACGCTCGGTTAAACAAAGATTTGGAGGCGGGAATTTGTCCAAAAAAGGAAAATGCTGGAGTCACTACTTCCACCCTTGCCGACGCATCTCACGCACAATCGCCGCTACCGCAACCCGCTGCCGTCGAACGCGCCCGACTTTTTCCGGGAATACAAATACCACTTGCCCCGCGCCCGACAGTTTTTTATCGCGCAACAACAGTCGCGTGAGGGTAATGGTGGGCAAACGCTTTCGGCGGTGCAGTTGTTTCTCCACCTGACTGAGATCGAGCCGAACTTCGAGCTCTGCCTGAATTTGTTCACTCGCGCGTTGGCTCACTTTACCGAGGGAGCGACTCCACTCCACGGCAAACTTGAGTCCCAAGGCCACGGCCTGGCCGTGGGGCAATTGATAAAAGGCTTCGAGAACGTGTCCCACGGTATGTCCCAAATTCAGCAATTGGCGGTCTCCGCGCTTTTCTAATGGATCACGCGCAACGATTTTGTTTTTTGCGGTTACCGCCAGCGGCAAAACCTTCCACAGAGAATCGGTGGAGAGGTCAACCAGCTGACAAGTCGCTCGATAGAGGGTGCCGCCGCTGAGGAGTGCCACCTTGAAAAGCTCGGCGAAGGCGGCTCGGTGATGCGCCCGATCCTGAGTTGCCAGCAATTCGCGACAAACCACAATCAGCGAACCAGAATGAAAGGTGCCGATTTGGTTTTTGATGCCACCCAAATTGAGCCCGGTTTTGCCACCATGAGCTGAATCAATCGCCGCCAGCCAGGTCGACGGAACATGAACCAAGGTCACGCCCCGCTTGTAAACGCTGGCAAAAAATCCAGCAAAATCACCGACCGACCCTCCGCCCACCGCCACCACCACCAATTGGCTAGTGGGGAGCTCACCCACCACTTTGTTGAGGCGGAGAACGTGCTGAGAAAAATGTTCGACGGCCTTGAGCTTTTCGCCAGCCGCCACGCCGTAGCGATGGGGAAACTGTTTTACCCACGAAGTAAAGGAGCCTTTGCCCTTGAGACAGCGATCAAAAATAATGAGCAAGGAGGTTTGCGCCGGCAGCCCCAGCTGCCGCTTAAGCCAACCTGAACTCGGAAGTTGATTGAGATAATGAACCGGTACTGACATCGCCTTCCTCACTACTTAAGCTTCGGATCCAAGGCATCACGCAGGCCATCGCCCAATAAATTAAAACACAAAACCACCACCAAAATGCACAGGCCCGGCATGGTGACCATCCACCAGGCCGTTTCGATGTAGCTCCGGGCATCGGATAACATCACTCCCCATTCGGGAGTCGGGGGTTGTGCGCCTAAACCTAAAAATCCCAGCGCCGCCGCATTTAAAATTCCATCGCTGAATCCCAGCGTCGCCTGGACAATGATCGGCGCCATGCAGTTCGGAAGAATATTCTTAATGGCGATTCGGGTGTGACTCGCCCCAAAGCTCACGGTGGCGTCAACATAGGGCTTCGCCTTCTCAGCTAAGACGGAGGCCCGCACGATACGGATAAAACTCGGGAGGGCGACCACGCTCACTGCGATGACGGCATTGGTTAGGCTTGGCCCCAGTACCGCCACCACGACAATGGCCAGCAGGATTGACGGCAAAGACATCAAAATGTCCACACCCCGCAAAATGGTGCTATCGATCCAGCCACCAAAATAACCCGCGAGCAAGCCGAGCAATGCCCCAAAGGACAGGGTCAAGGTAACAACCATCGCTCCCACGCCCAACGAAACTCGCGCGCCATAAATCAACCGACTCAAAACATCGCGACCAATATCATCGGTGCCCAACCAAAATTGGGAGTGGCCACCACTCATCCACGCCGGCGGCAAATTCAGCACTCCCTCATGAACTTCGGCCGGATCATGAGGCGCCACCCACGGCGCCAGGAGCGCGACCAAGCAGAGGATCGACAACACGGCTAAACTCGCCAGCGCGCCCTTGTTGCGACAAAATGCCCGCCATAGGCGACGGTATTCCATCAGGACTTCCCTCGCATCAGCGGATTGACCACTTGATAAAGAACATCGACAACGAGGTTCACGGCAATGACCACGATTGCCATTAACAGCACCCCGCCCTGAATCACTGGATAATCACGAGCCGTCACACTGTTCACCAACCACTTGCCGATTCCGGGCCAGGAAAAAATTGTTTCGGTCAGAATTGCGCCGGTGAGGACCGCTCCCACCATGAGTCCCACTACGGTGATGATCGGAATGAGAGCATTGCGAAGGGCGTGGACCACAACCACTCCGTAAAAACTTAAACCTTTGGCTCGGGCCGTACGAATGTAGTCCTCGCGCAAAACCTCGAGAAGACTGGAACGAGTCATTCGCGCGACCGCTGCCAAGGGGATGGTGCCCAACACGACCGCAGGCAAAATCAAGTGCGCCAAGGCGCTCTTGAAGCTGGCCCATCCTTCTCCGCTCAACCAAGTGTCCACCAACATAAAGCCCGTGCGGGGATCAATGTCGTACATCACACTGATTCGACCCGATACCGGAGTCCAACCTAAGGTGACTGAAAAAACCAGGATCAAGACTAAGCCCCACCAGAAAATGGGCATTGAGTAGCCCACCAAAGCGCCGCCCATGACAAGATAGTCAAAAGGCGAGTTGCGCTTGACGGCGGCTAAGATTCCCAAAGGAATGCCCGCCAGCACCGCCCAAAACATCGCGATCAATCCCAATTCGACCGTCGCTGGAAAACGATCAAGGAACTCTTCGATCACTGGTCGCTTGGAGTGAATCGAAATACCAAGATCACCCTGCAAGGCCTGGGAGACAAAACCAAAATATTGCTCCACTAAGGGTCGATCCAGACCCAAGTTGCGTTTCATTTCGGCGTAAAGTTCCGGAGAGGCTCCTCGCTCGCCGAGCAATAGCATGACGGGGTCGCCCGGCACCCATCGAATCAGCAGGAAGGCCACCAGCGAAACACCGATGAGCGTTGGAATAGAGACCACCAAGCGGCGGAGAATCAGCTGAAAAATCACCTGGACGAGATTCCTTATCGAATCGCCGAAGAACAACGGCGACTCGATCATTTGATCAATTAATGCAAATCAACTTCAAAGAAAGACTCGGTACCAAACGGACTTAACTTGTAACCCTCGACCGAGCTGCTCATCGCGCGAAACACGGTGGAGTGAGCGACGGTCACCCAAGGTGCTTCTTTTTTGAAAATCACTTGCGCCTGTTTGTAAAAGCCCGTGCGCTTTTTGATGTTGGTAACCGTCTTGGCCCGATCGATGAGTTGGGCAAAGTCCTTGTCGCACCAACGAGCCACGTTGCTGCCCGCATCGATCGCCGCACAGCCAAGAAGTACATTCAAAAAGTTGTCGGGGTCGCCGTTATCGCCGGTCCAACCCAATTGAATCATCTGATGTTCGCCCTTACGCGCTTTCGCCAGATAGGTCGGCCAATCATAGGTAACCAGATTGATCTTGATGCCAATCTTGGCCAAATCCGCCTGGATCAGTTCACCCAGCTTTTTACCATTGGGAATGTACGGGCGTGACACCGGCAAGGTCCACAGCTCAGTTTCAAAGCCTTGAGGATAGCCCGCCTTCTTGAGGAGCTCCTTGGCTTCCTTAGGATCGTAAGCGTAGTCCTTCGTTTGATTATTCCAAGACCACATGGACGGGGGAATCGGATTGATCGCCACTTTGGCGTTCCCCAAATAAATGGCCTCGATATACGAACCCCGATTGAGCGCATGATGAACCGCTCGGCGTACCAAGACGTTATCAAAGGGCTTCTTTTGCGTGTTCATTGCGACATAGCCAACGTTGAGCCCATCCTGTTGGAGAACTTTAATTTTTGGATTGTCGATCATCGCCTTCAGATCAGTCGGCGAGGGTTCGGCAATTAAATGGCACTCGCCCGTTTTCAATTTTTGAAAACGCACACTGGGGTCCTTGGTAATGGCAAAGACCACTTTGTCGAGTTTCGCTTTGCCCATAAAATAACTGGGGTTCGCTTCATAGCGGATCATCGTGTCCTTGACGTATCGTTTGAAGACAAAGGGGCCGGTGCCCACGGGTTCATTATCGAATTTCTCAGGAGTTCCGGCCGTGAGCAAGTAGGTGCCGTATTCCGCGGAAGTGATGGAAGCAAAGTCCATCCCGAGATTGGCTAAGAAGGGCGCCTCGGGGCGGGTCAAAACAAATTTTACGGTCGAGCCATCCACCTTGACGATCTCTTTAATGATCTTATCCATCTCCATTGAGGAGAAGTACTCATAGGACCCGCCATTGACTTTGTGGTACGGGTGAGCGGGATCCTTCATGCGTTGGAACGACCAGAGCACATCATCGGCGTTGAACTTGCGTTTGGGAGTAAAACTCTCCGTCGTGTGAAAGCTCACATCTTTGCGCAACTTGAAGGTGAACTCGAGTCCATCAGCCGATGCCGTCCACGATTCGGCTAACGACGGAATGATCTCAGTCCCACCTTGTTTGAACTCCACTAAGCGGTTGTAAATCATCCGTGAGCTGGCATTAAAAGTGGGGCCATCGGTGGCAAGCTGAGGGTTAAAGGTACTGGGACTGCCCTCGGAGCAATAAACAAAAGTTTTCTCACCGGCATGGGCCGACCCGGTGGCGATAACGAAACTCAGAGCGAAAATCAGTCTCTGTAAGGTCATGTCCTTCTCCCCGTTTTTTTGAACTTATTCGAGGAAGAGTTATAGCATAGATATGAGATTTTCAATGCGGAATGCCCAGCCAATCAATGCGCAAAGTCATCTCGCCTCAGCCAGGTCTACAGGTGCTTCCACTTGCTTTGGAAGCGACCAGTCAATCGGCGGTTGACCCCATTTTTCGAGATAATGATTGGCCTTTGAGAACGGCCGACTACCGAAAAATCCCCGGTGCGCGGAGAGTGGCGAGGGGTGGGGGGCCTCGAGCACCAAGTGACGATTGCGATCAATGACCCGTCCCTTTTTTTGGGCGTAACTGCCCCAGAGAATAAACACCAAGTGCTCCCGATCCCGATTGAGGGCCGCAATCGCCTGATCGGTAAACTCCTCCCAACCGCGATTTTGGTGAGAACCGGCCTGCCCTGCTTGCACCGACAACGTGGCATTCAAAAGCAAAACCCCTTGGTCTGCCCAGCTCTGCAAATACCCATGATTGGGAGGCTCGAAGCCGACGTCGTTCCTTAATTCTTGGTAAATGTTTTTAAGCGACGGCGGAATCTCGACGCCCGGGCGCACACTAAAGCAAAGCCCATGTGCTTGTTGCGGCCCGTGGTAAGGGTCTTGACCAAGAATGACAACTTTAGTTTTGGCAAACGGCGTGGAATTAAACGCCGCAAAGTATTCGCGCCCGCGCGGGTAAATCATCTTGCCCGCCCCTAGCTGTGCCTTGAGGAACTCGCGCAAGCCCTGCATATAGGGTTTGCTGAACTCCGCACCCAAGACTTGCTTCCAACCAGTTTCTAGCTGCACTCGCTCGTTCGACATGGCCACCTTTCTTGCGCCTGTTGGCTTAACAAAAGGTGGCATCACTGCCAACTGAGAATTCAAAAAGTCCGGCGCGCCAGCAGCAAAATGGGTTCGGCAATTCCTATTGACACTCGCCAGGGTCTCAGTCATTTGTCTGCCGCTTATGCACTTGGAGAAGTTTAGCGGCGGAAGCTTGCCGCGGGATTTTTATTTGCAGGACACCATCGAGGTTGCTCGCCAACTCATCGGCAAGGAACTCGTGTATCAATCGCCAGGACAGGGAACCCTCTCGGGAATCATTGTTGAGACCGAAGCCTATCTCGGCAATCAAGATCCGGCCTGCCACAGTTTTAACAATCGCTTCACCCCTCGCACCCAAACAATGTTCAAACTCGGCGGCCACAGTTATGTTTACTTTATCTACGGAATGTATCACTGCTTCAACGTGGTCACGATGGCCGAAGGTGTCCCTGAGGCGGTGCTGATTCGAGCGCTTGAGCCGAGCCGAGGAATTGAGCAGATGCAATTGCAGGCCCGCCCCGGACTCAAAGCCCATCAATTGCTCAACGGGCCCGGCAAGCTGTGCAAAGCCATGGGTCTTAATCGCGAGCACGATGGTTGGGATCTTTGTCAGTCTCGACTTTTTATTCGCGAAGCGACTGGACTCGACCACCGCCAACCAACAATTGAAACCAGCCCTCGGGTGGGAATTGACTCAGCCGGAGACGCGGCTCTCTGGCCTTTGCGCTTTTTTTGGTCGAGTCACCCCAGTCTTTCGCCGGTGCGGTTTCTCTAACTCTCCGTTTAACATGATAGACTGAACTCAGAAGTCAGCACCTTGACAAGCCTCCGTTTCGACCGAAATTAAGTTAAATAGGGGAGGTCTGTTTATGAACACATCTAAACTGAAGCCTCTAAGCTATGAGCCTAGCGCTGAGGTGAAGGCGTTTATCTTTCAGCAGATTCAAGATCTCGAACCGTTTTTAGATGCCGTTGGTGGGTTGGGAGTTTTTGTCGAAAAAACCGAACTCCCTCAGGATGACGGCGGTATTCTGGAAAGTTTTCGGATTCGCTTAGTGGTTTCCCCGAAAGGCAACCGCATCGAGGTCTCCGGTGAAAGCCCGAATATTTACGAAGCCTGCATCAGGGCCAAAGACTCTCTCGTTTCACGACTCTCTCCACTCGTGAACATTCTGTCGGCTTCCGCCGCCCGCGACGAGTTGGTCGCTTACTTTGCTCGCGGCGGACAACTGCACTAAGCCGGTTTTTCTCTCGCTGGTAGCACAACTCATTAGTCGATGCGCGGAGCCGTTGGACAGACAGCGAGCACTTCTTGGTGCCAAACTTTCTGGTGTTCAATATGGTTCGCCGTAAGCGCGTCGCCGTATTTCATACGAAGTAATTCAAGATCGGTAATGTCCTTGGTCGTCGGCTGAGGGAACTTCCGCACCGCCTCTGCAATTTCTCCGAAAGGCTGGTCCCCGGGTTTTTGGCGGATCTGCCCCAGGTGCTTCTTCGCCAAATCCAGCGCTGCCTCACACTGGCCAGAAGTGTAAACGTTTAAATAATTAAGCGCCTGATGAAGATTGTAAGCATCCGCTTGAACACCGGCCCAAGGTAACTCCGCCGCCATCGCGGGAAGTAAAAATAGAATCGATAATATCTAAACCATGTCTCACTTTCGCCCGCTCGATTTTGGATGTCCAGGTAAATCTGCCAGGACAACGAACTCGGCCGATCCCGATTGAACACATTGGACATATTGAACACATTGAACATATTGGACATATTGACGCCTAGGTAGCCATGGGCCGGGCTGCCCGAGGGGCCGATGCCCGAATTGGATTCAGCCCTCTTCCTCGGTGATTCTCCAAAAACTTGGGAGAGTGAACTCGAACCCTCAAACCTCGGACTTCGGACTTCGATCGCGCGGCGCTGGTGCCCTGGTCGCGCGGCGCTGGTGCCCTGGTCGCGCAGTGCTGGTGCTCTGATCGCGCGGCGCTGGTGCCCTGGTCGCGCAGTGCTGGCGCTTCCCTCGCTCAGACTTGGAGTTGAGGTTCTTGAACCTCAAACCTACTTTTGAAATTCTCGAGATTCTTAGCCCTTAGGCGTTCTCGGTAAACCCAGAGGTGGAATTTTTCTAAGTAGTGTTCTCTCGCCGCCTTCGACTTCTGACCTTCGATTTGATTGGCTTTGATGTAACCAAACAAGTTGAGCTCCTCCCGGCGAGACACCAACACGCGGGTAAAGGCTTGGCCCTGCCAAAACTTGCCAAACTTTTTACCGCGCCTGGCTCCCGTGAGGGTTCGGGCGATCAGGGTGGTGACGGACACTAAAAACGCCTGAAAAAGGGGGCGAGAGGCAATCCGAATTTTCAAATGCAGGTGGTTGCCAACGTTCGCAAACTGACAAATGCGCACGCCAAACTTTCTCGCTTTTTCTCTGATGATCCCCTCAACTACGGGTTTATTTTTGTGAGTAAGAAAACTCAAACTCCCCGTTGCCCTATGCGACTTCAAAACCAGATGAATGGGACGAGTGGTGGAAAGCGGTCGTTCTAGTTTTCGGTGACCTTTGGTTTCGACCCCACCGTGTTGGGTACGTCCATAGCGCACACGGGTCTCATGAGTATCAAAGTAGTCAAAAATACTGGTCTGCTTTGCGCGCATTAGGGCACTATAGTAATAGAGGTAAAAAATGTCACTTTATTTTCTTATTAAGTAAGTAATTTTACATGAATTGGGGCGACGCGAGACGAGGAGCGCCGAATGCTCAATCGTCGCGGCTCTTGAGTGGCCGGCGCAGTCCACTGATAACTGTTTTCCGAATACTGTTAACTGTATTCCGAGTTCAGGAATTCCGAAGTCAGGTATTCCGAGTTCAGGCATTCCGAGTTCAGACATTCCGAGTTCAGGCATTCCGAGTTCAGACATTCCGAGTTCAGACATTCCGAGTTCAGGCCTTCCGAAGTCAGGTTTTCTAAATTCAGGGACTCCCCAAAAAAGTGGCCCCTAGGGGGATGCCTAGGGGCCGGGGAATGGGCGATCAAACATTTAGAGATGGGATGCTCGCTCATTCGGGAAAATCAAATTTCCAGACGAACGGTACGACATAGGAAGGGATCAGCCTTTTAGCCGGCTTGTCTGGGGGGGGGATGGGGGGTAGACTTACCAACAGTCGTTGATCAAGTGCTGTCGCCGCTGATCGCCCTGTCCTATTTCGTACTTACCCTGGACTTCTACGGCAGGACGATTTTGAATGTCCAATTTTCCCTCATGAATTTTAAGTGTAGACGAATTTTTTTCAGCTCAAAACAAAACAGCACAGAACTGAACAAATCACGTTGAACAATTTTCAACGGTCTTGCTGGGCCGTCGAGAGGCGCTCGGCCGAGTTCCCGGTCACGACATTTCGCTTGGGAAATTTAAATTCGGTACATCAAGCGATCGAGTTCGCAGTCCGCCAGCAGTGGGCTCGACCAACTGTCGCGCCAAACATTTTTTAAAAGTCTTAAGGGGTGCCAGGTGTCGGCAGCGTGACCCAAAGTGAAGCTCGGGAGACGGCTGTTAACGCCGGTCACATACGGCAGGACTTCCGCCGCCCGATAACGAAAAACTTTTTGCGGCTGCGGGTGGGGGCCATAGCCGATTTCACAGCGCGGATACCAACGAGCGAAGTGCCAAATCAAGACTTGCCCGCCATCGAGTTCCATTTCGATTTGCATGACGGCTCGTCGATCAATCCACTCTTGCACCGGACTCTGAGTTTCTTCATATATGGCTTTTAAGAACTCGAGATGAAGTTGCACCTCAATGAGTCTCGTGATGATGCGCTTCTGTTCTTCGGGCGACAGCGAGGGCGGGGTTCGCACCGTAGCGTGCACTGAGTCCTTGGGACTGGGTCGACGACGGGCGGCTGAACGCCGCCAACGCAACGGCGAGAAGTGACGAGCCAATTCGGTCTCTCGCCCACTGACTTCCCAACGCTCAAGGAGTGCAAATTCCCGTAAGTTGAGGCGCAGTTCGCTCGTCTGAAACTCTTGCTTCACCGCCGTGTAGGTCTCTCGCCTCGGCAAGCCAATGAGCTCCGCTCGCGCCGCGAGGATCCCTTGTCGCCAAGTTTGATAAGCGGTCGTTGTCACCGGCCACGGCGTGAACGGCACTGGTGGGATGACGACCGAGAGCGGGCGACGAAGATAGACGCGCATCTGGCAGGCGACTTTTGAGGTGGGACTCTGGTGGCCCTGGAACCAAGCGGTGGCTGAGCCTTCATCGATCACCCAACCCTCGGCAACGCTCTCGTCGAGGGCGGGGACGCCCATCAATCGCAGACCCTTGTATTTGAAATACTGGTAAGCCCCGAGGTGATAAATGCGGCGCAAGCCCCGCTCCCGCAGCCGACGGACTCCGCTGGCTCCGCCGACCACAAAAATTGGCAGCCACTCAAAGAGAGCCGCCAACTGGTAAAGGCGCTCGTCGACGGACTCTGGAAAGTCGCGCACGATCAGCACCTGCGGCCGCTTGATGGCGCGAAAAAATTGGGCAAACTCTTCGCGAGAGGTTCCCGCCAGAGGTGGATTCGCCATCACGCGGACTTGGTTGACTTCAATCAGCCAAGCTTCATTGTTGAGTTGAGTGATCCACATTGGAGCTCCGTTGGTGCGTGCGAACTGATTATAGATGTTGAGTGATCTTTGGAACAATAACTGGACCCGGAACGGCTGCAATTAAGCGCGGCATTATTGAAAACTTGCCTCTGTGCCGAAACCGACTCGAGATCGCTAGGTCCGCGATTGCCCTTAGAAATTCGCCAGCACCTAGACCAAGGAACTTACATAATACCTACACTTGACTTACAATTTACTTACACATAACTTATACCTTACTTACAGAGGTGTGGTATGAGCGACTCCCCCAAAAAATCTTCTCTTCGTCCCCTCACACAAAAAGAGAAACTCGTTTTGGAGTTTATCGAGCAGTACATGCTCGCTCGAGAAGTGGCGCCTTCTTACCAAGAGATCAGAGATCATTTTGGTTTTAAGTCGATCAACTCCGTGCAGTCGTATCTGCGCCAATTGCAAACCAAGGGTTACATTCATAACCCGGGAGGCAATCAAAAGCGCGCCCTCTCTCTTTTGCAATCGGCTCAAACCGTTTCGTCTTCTCTCGGTTTAAGTCCCCACCGTTCCAACTCCCGGGAGCGGTCTTCGTCCCTTCCCTTCTCCTCCAAAGAAGAGGCTCCGGTGCCCGTTTCGCGACGGCAACCGGAGTCTCTTTCTTTGCCTTTACTCGGTAAAGTCGCCGCCGGCTTGCCGATTGAAGCATTAGAGTATGATGAATTTGTCGATGTTCCGACACATATGATTCGTCATCCTAGCAAGACCTTCGCGTTGCAAGTCGCGGGTAATTCCATGATCGAAGACGGTATCTTCGATGGCGACTTGATCTTTGTGCAACAGCAATCTCACGCCAGTAACGGCGAGATTGTTGTCGCGATGGTTGATAACGAAGCCACGGTTAAACATTTTTATTTGCACTCGCAGGAAAGCTTCAAAGATATCCACAAGCATCCACAGAGTTCTACACATCCTCGACCAGTCATTCGCAAGCAGGTCGAGTTACGTCCTGCCAACGCCAACATGGATTCCATGTGGTTTGATCCAGAGCAAATCGAGATTCGCGGTGTGCTCGTGGGTCTGCTCCGACGCTACTAGTGCCGCAGCTACCGCGTTTTTGCCGGTAGCATTTATGGTGTGACTTCAGAAACGACTTCCGCGCTGATTTCAGCGAAGGTGGGGTATTTTGTTGAAAGAGCCTCTACAAAATTTTTTGGTGCGCCCAGAGGAAATCAAAACTCGTCAAGGCTTGCCCACGGGATACTCGGAGCTCGATCAATTTTTGTTGTGGCAAGGGCTGCCCAAAGGGGCCGTCAGTTTGTTTGTCGGCCAACCCGGTCACGGTGCGACCAGCCTGTGGGGGCAAACCGCTCTCTCGCTGACTCAACAAGAGAAGTGGGCGGCCTGGGTCAACGGCCCAGCCCAAACCCTATGTCCATGGGATTGGTGGCAAAAAAAGATGAATTTTGCAAAACTCGTAGTGGTTTCAGCACCCGACAACCGCCGCAAGTTATTGTGGGCGCTGCATGAGCTGTTGGCGCTTTCGCTCTTTGATTTGATTGGCTGCGACCTGGGTGACACGCAACTGTCGGACGTTGATGTCCTCAAACTCACTCGCCACACCCGGCGAATGCAATCCGCGCTGGTGCTGATGAGTGCCAATCCGTTTGTTCGTCGCAGTTCTTTTTATTCGTGCATCCTTAATTTTAGCCAGCGGCAATTGAAAATTGAACGCGCTCAACATCGCTTAACCCCCCACACCCTACCGAGGAGTAATAACTATGCGGACTTTGTGCCTCAACTTACACAAAACCGAAAAGCACTCAGTTGCTGAAAACTTTCTGCCCTTTAGTCCGCGAGTTCAGTTTCGTGATCCTGGTTTTATTTTTGCCGACATTTCGGGGACGACTCATTTATTTGGTAATGAAGCGACCCTGCTGAGCGAAGCGCTGCAAGTGGCGCGTGAGTTTTATCCTGAGGCGACTGCGGCCATCGCTGACACTCCGGCTCCTGCTCAGGTTTTCTCTGCCTTTCATCATACCACCATTGTACCCCCCACTCAGGAACGCGATGACTTGCGCAATCTACCCCTGGAGGCCCTGTTGCATCTTGAAGGGCTTATCACTTGGCACAGCAGCCGCGAAATTGAAGATATCATTTCTTTCTTTCACGTTTTGGGAATGAAAACAGTGGGTGAGCTCGACCGCTTTCAGATGGAGTCCTTGCGCGAGCGCTGGGGGGACACCGGTGCGACGCTGTGGAAACGTCTCCACGGTATTGAGAAGCAGGTGATCTCGCCCCTGCTGCCGAGCGAATCGCTCACCGATTACATCTACTTTGATTTTCCCGTCATGTTGTTGCCCTTTTTACTTCACTGCGTGGAAAAGTCTTTGCGCCAACTCCAGCGCCGCCTGCAAGGCCGAGCCGAATTTGTTCGCAAAGTGCAAATTCATCTCTATTGCGAATACTCCTCCAAGTGCCACGTTGTAGAACTGATGCCCGCAACCCCGAGTCGAGACCTCGATTTGCTGATGAAGCTGCTCGAGAACAAATTGACCGAAGTTGATTTTGATAATCCCATCCGCGAAGTGGAAATTGAAATCCTTCCTTGCCCCGAGCGTGTCCAACAGTTGGATTTTTGGGAGACCCGTAATCGCGATCGCGACAAGCTAGATCAATTGGTCAGCCTCTTTAATCAGGCTTCTCTCACCACCGGCTTTTTGCGCCCCCGCCATGATATTTTGCCAGAAGAGTCGTGGGAGCTCACTGCCGAATTCGAGGAGTTTTCACCTCAAGAAGATGCGGTGGAGGTGGACGGGCAGTCCTTTCGGGTGAAACCCTCCTACAGCCAACACCTCGTGCACGCCCCCCGTCCCACTCGTTTACTCAAAAAACCGCGACGGGTCTCGGCCTCCGAATTGCGGCAAATGCACTTTTTGAGTTCGCATCCCATTGAGCGTCTCGAAGACAGTTGGTGGGAAGACTCCCGTGGCCGAGACTATTACTTTGCTCTCTCGCCGCAGGGACAGTGTCTCTGGTTGTTCTTCGATCGTCTTGAAAATGAGTACTACTTGCATGGCTACTTCGATTGAATACGTTGAACTCTTAGGTCGCAGTAACTTTTCCTTTCTGCAAGGAGCTTCTCACCCTGAAGAAATGGTTCTCCACGCCAAGGCCTTGGGGTACCGTGGCCTCGCTTTGTGTGACCTTAATGGTCTCTATGGTGTGGTCAAAGGTTACGAGGCGGCTCACAAAACCGTGTCGTTTAGCAAAAGTGAGCTCTTTGCCCGTGCCGCAGCTAACCCGGAGTTTAGCTATCACGTCGGAGCCGAGCTGAGTCTGGTTGACAAGAGTTCGCTGATCTTATTGCCCACGAGCAAAGACGGTTACGCCCATTTGTCGCAGTTGATTACTCTGGCCAAGCGCAAAGCTCCCAAGGGTTTTTCGGATCTGACTCTCTCCGAAATTCTAGTTCATAGCGATGACCTCATTGCCTGCCCTCTGCCGCCGTGGAATTCGAAGACACTCAAAAGTTTGCGTGAGATTTTTCATCGCCGCCTTTACCTGCCGGTGTGGAAAGATTTTTCTTGGTCGTCGGTACAACACTTTCAGCAAGCCCTGCAGCTGGAACAACAACTGGGTCTCCGCCTTTTTGTCACCCAACGACCCTTTATGCATCATCCTGACCGCAAGCCGCTACACGATGTACTGACCTGTATTTTTCATAAAACTCATTTGTCTGCGGCCAAGTCGTTGTTGCTATCAAACCGGGAGCGCCACCTCAAGCCCTTGCATGATTTGGCCTACTTGTGGCGTGAACGACCGGACCTCATTGAGCGGACGATGGAGATTTCTGAGCAGCTACAATTTTCGCTCAGCGAGTTGCGCTACAAGTACCCCAGCTCCCATCTGCCGCCGGGTCAATTGGCCTGCGACTATTTGCGAGAACGCGTGGAAGTGGGTTTACGCTGGCGCTACCCACAAGGAGAACCCGCCCCCGTTCGCCAATTGATCGAACATGAAATTGAAGTCATCACCGATCTTCAATATGAAGACTACTTTTTGACTATTTATGATATTTGCGAGTTCGCTCGGGAGCGAGGCATTCTTTTTCAAGGACGCGGCTCGGCCGCAAACTCAGTGGTTTGCTATGCTCTTGGCCTGACTTCGGTTGATCCCACGCAAATCCAACTCCTATTTGAACGCTTTATTTCCAAAGAGCGCGGTGAGCCCCCCGATATCGACGTGGATTTTGAGAGTGGGCGCCGCGAAGAAGTCATTCAATATATCTATCAGAAGTATGGCGCTGACTTTGCTGCCATGGTCTCAACAGTTATTTGCTATCGCACCCGCATGGCTTTGCGTGAAACGGCCAAGGTTTTGGAAGTTCCCCAGCCCGCCATTAATCACTTGGTGAAGTTCATGGGGCGCGAAGGCCTGGTCCGTCTCATTGAAAACCCGGCGAAAGCTTCAGAGCTGGGAATCAAACCCGAACGCTTTCGTCTACTCATGGAGATCAGCGCCTCACTGCAAGGCTTTCCGCGCCACCTGGGAATTCATACGGGTGGATTTTTAGTTTCCCAGCGTCCCATTGCCGAATGTGTGCCCATCGAAAAGGCCTCGATGGAAAAGCGTGCCGTCGTGCAGTGGAACAAAGACGACATCAATACTCTCAAAATGATGAAGATTGACGTTTTGGGTTTGGGTATGCTCACGGCCGTGCAAAAGAGCTTTGCCTTGCTACGCCAGCATAAAGCTCTCGACTTGAGCTTATCGACTCTCCCTCCACACGATGCACCCACTTACGAAATGATTCAAAAAGCCGATACCGTCGGAGTTTTTCAAATTGAGTCGCGGGCACAAATGAGCTTATTGCCTCGCCTTCGACCTCAGTCGTTTTATGATCTGGTGGTTTCGGTCGCCATCATCAGACCCGGGCCGATCCAAGGCGGCATGGTTCATCCTTTTTTGCGACGGCGCAATGGTGTCGAAGCGGTTTCCTATCCTCACCCCGACCTTGAGCCCATTTTGAATAAAACTTTGGGAGTGCCGATCTTTCAAGAGCAAATCATGCAAATTGCCTCGACCGTTTGTGGCTTTACGCCGGGTGAGTCCGACGAGCTACGGCGGGTGATGTCGTCCAGTTGGAAGCAAGCGGAAGTCATGCAAGGTTTGCGTGAACGCCTACTCAACGGGATGCTCAGTCACGGCTTGAATTTAAAAAGTGCCGAGCAAATTTATCGCACCATCGAAGGGTTTGCGGCCTATGGTTTTCCCGAAAGCCATGCTGCCAGCTTCGCCCTTATTACTTATGCCAGCTGTTTTTTAAAACAACATCATCCCGACGTTTTTGTTTGCTCTTTGCTCAACAGCCAACCCATGGGATTTTATTCACCACGCACTCTCATTGCCGATGCGCAACGCCATCAGGTGGCTTTTCTCCCTCTGGATATTCAAAAATCAGAGTTCGATTACACTCTTGAGCCTACGGACGCATCTGCTGGTCAGTCTCGTTTGGCTGTGCGTTTGGGATTTCGTTCGATCTTTGGAGTTCAAGAACGACACCTTCAGCATCTGATTGCTGAACGCACACAAAACGGTCCTTACCATGACCTGGAAGATCTGATCCGTCGCACCCAGCTGCCACGCCACCTCTTGGTTTCACTCGCCGCCGCCGGAGGTTTTTCTTCCTTCGGCTTCACACCCCGCTCGGCTCTGTGGACTTTGCAATCTCTCCAACTGGATCAGCGGAGCCTGATGTTTGGCCGTCCTCGCGAGACCTTTCAGGCCGCAGCTCAAGACCTGGCAGCGCTCCCTGGAATTGAACTGATCCCTCAGGAAAGTGATTGGGAAGTGCTTCAGCGCGAATATCAAACCAAGGGTTTTGCTCTCGATCATCATCCTCTGAGTTTGCTGCGCCCCTCGATCGAACAGACCAACCAAACTTTGCATCAACAAAATTATGTCCCCTATGTGCAGGCCAAAGATCTGCCACAGCAACGGCATGGCAATAAGGTGCGCGTGGCGGGCCTGCTCAGTATTCAGCAGCGTCCACCCACCGCTAAGGGTTTTGCTTTTCTTACTCTCGAAGACGAGACCGGATTTTTTAATATTGTGATGACTCCCGCCATCTACCAGGCCTATCGACTGGTGCTTTTGCAGTCCCCCTTGCTCGAAGTGCAAGGCGCTCTCGAAAAACACGAAGGGGTACTCAATATCAAAGCGCTTAAGTTGTGTCCGCTGCCGCTGAAGCGTTGGCTCGAGGCCGACTCGTTGAGGTCATTGCCATAAATTTTTTATCTCACCTTCCGTCCCCAAACATACGTTCGGCAGCAACGCTCGCAGAAGCGAGCATTGCACCGATCCGAACTCGTCCGTAAGGTGAATAAAAATTTATGGTAAAGGGCTCAAAGGTCGGCGCCTGCTCGCTTGCCTGAACTCAACATCGCACTAGGCCCAAGACCTTCACAATGCGAAAGCGGAAGAACCAAACCAAACCCAGCCAAACCAAATCACCCACTACCGAATTGGTGATAGCCCCCGCACATACACTCCCTTCTCGATGTCCCACTTTCTTGTCTTCAGGCCGAGTTCGGATCGGTGCGGTGCTCGCCAACGCGAGCGCCGCTGCCGAACGTATGTTTGAGGACGGAAGACAAGAAAGTGGGACATCGAGAACGAAGCGTTCAGCCGAAGGCCACAATCAATTCGCAAAGAGGAGAGTGGATTACTTAGAGGTTTGGGACTCAGCTTGCGCCGCTGGCAACCGCTGTGGGGAAAAGCCGTGGTACAAAACTTCGCCCACTCGACGGCGGACGGAGAGAATGTGTTGCAAGTCGGTGGGCAAGGGACCACCCGAATTTGAGTCCGGGCTATCGCCCTCGTCATCAATCATATTGGGATCATTTTCAGGCACAAACTCCATCCCTTGATCATTACTCAACGAGGGAAGTTCCGCAGAGCCGCCTTGTTCCTTCTCAGTACTTGCGGCGGTCTTAGCCTCATCGGCAAACACCAAGGGGCTGACGAGAGGTCCGCACGCCAGAACTGCGGCCAACATCAAGCTGACTCCGAGCTGCACAATTTGTTTTGCGTCGATGTGTCCCATGATCAGGACCTCCTACAATCCCCTCTTGTCCAAGAAGCGAGCCAAGCCCAGTCTGACCCAGCCCTTTGAAATGACAACACTTTTTGCTCAGGCCGAGAGCCCCCATGCCACCGGGCTGTCAAGAAATCGAACGACTGACTTAACCCTTGCAAGAATCAAAGACTTTTCATGAACTTAGAATGAAAAGGGGGCAGACACCCATCCGCCCCCATTTGCGCTCAAGGATAAGAGCTTGAATTTCCTTAGGACTTGCTCAACGAACTCGGCACCAATTCACGTCCGGCTTGGTCCCGCCGTCGTAACGAATGGCCAATCCCTTGCGGAGCAGATACTCCGCCAGTGATCGATTGTCGACCATCACATCGGCCAACACCCGAAAGTACTTCTCGCGGGCCACATTGACCAAATCCACGCGATTCGCACCACTGATTAATTCTTGAACCATTTGTTGGGTTTTGCCGGCGACCTCGCGTTCACAGGCATCATCGGAACGAATTTCCGCGGTATCAATTCCGTGGACTCGCACCTTCATATTCTTGCCGAGCAAGGGATGAACATCCGCGACATCAAACGTGAGAGTATCGCCATCGTAGTTTCCGACATACTCGACACA
>JADZEO010000090.1 GCA_020850475.1 Bdellovibrionales bacterium
CCTCTCCATGGTGAATTTTCCGAGAACCAGATGTTAGTCTAGGTCGCCATCCGCTTAGATTTGCCGCAAAGACTGATCCAGAATCGCTTCTAGATCGAGGTAGAGAAATTTAGGCGCCTGAAGCTCACTCGATCGGCCTTCAAGGTATTTCATCAGCAAAATTTGAGCGAGCACCGAAGCCAACTGCGCTCCCGCAATGACATTCGGGGCTGGGCACGGACGATGATCTAACATCTTCGCTAGCACCTCGTGCATGAATTCACCAACCGCGGGATTCAGCTGCGCCTGAATTTTCAAAAAGAATTCAGCAAATTTTTGGCGATAAGACAGCTCCGTGCTTTGCGGTGGCACATTAAATATTTCGCGAGCCCAGGAGACTTGACGGTCTTCCGGCGCAATATACATTCCCACCGCGCCCCAGCCGGCAGTAAAGAGCGATACGACGGGCTTTTTCTGGCGAAGCGCCTCATCGTGGAGCGCAATGATTGCGGATAAATCCAAGAAGTCGATCGTATCTATAATCACATCACTCTGAGCGACCAGTTGGTGAACGTTGCCAGAGGTAACCAACCCGCAAAACTCCTCAACATGAACCTCAGGGTTGATTGCGCGCAAGCGATTTCCCAGGGCGACCACCTTGAACTGATCCACTTCGTCGAATTGAAAGCTTTGGCGATTGAGGTTGTGAAGTTGGATCCGGTCATTGTCGACCAGAACCAAGCGCGTGACGCCGAGGCGGACCAGGGCCTCCGCCAGACAGCTCCCCAAGCCGCAACCCGCGATCAAGACACGAAGCTCTGCCAATCGGCTTTGCAAGGCAGGCCCAATGATCGGTTGATTTCGCTGAGTCAGGCGTGCCGTGACTGTCTCCATGCTGAAGTCCTCCCCGTTAACCCCGAAGAGTCCCCAGTATCTCCGGGGCGGCCGTCCCGAACCTACAATTCTGCGTCATGACAAGTGAGGTTCTGTACGCACGGTGAGAACAGCCTTGCCCTCTAAGCACAATTCGATATCACTTACCAAAAATAATTGATATGGGGAGGTCATGAAAGTACCCAACCTTCGCAAGTACCATGTGGCCGTTGATTTTTTCTCCGATCTCTACGACCAAAATAAGCGCAGTCGCTCGACCTTTAGTCACAGGTCATTCGCGAAGAAGGTGGGCTGGCCAGCATCTTACTTGGCCGATCTCCTAAAGAAGCGGCGTAAATTGACGGTCACCCGGGCCCTCCAGTTTGCCTCGGCGGTTAAGTTAACGCCCGCCGAAACCGAGCACCTCATTCTGATGTGCCTCGCCGAGTTCGAAGACCTACAGGTGGCCGACCACTTTAAAACCCTTTTGCTCAACCGCAGTCTGCCGGCCCAGCGGCAAGTGAGTTTCAAAAAGTACTTGGGGTTGTTTGAAAACCTGCGCGCCATGTATTTGCGCGAACTCATCCTCTGGGGCCAGGGTCAAATGCGCCTTTCGCAGTTACTCAAAGCCAATCTCGCATTTCCTGAACTTCGTGACTCCCAAGTTCTCAAGGAAACTCTCGATTTCTTAACTGATCGTCAGCTCGTTCGCGCGACGACGACTGCCGATACCTATGTGGTTGTGGAAAATGCGGTCTTTGCTCTTGATGATGACCTTTTTACGAATGCCCAACCCCAAGACTTGGCTCAGCACTACATCCGGCAACTCGAAATCTTGTCTCGACTGTACCGAAGATATCGAGGGGTTGGCTTTTCATTTTCTGGATACATTGACATTCGCAAGGACCGCGCGGCCGAAATTCAAAAACGTCTGTTTGAACTTCGTGATTGGCTCATCAGCCTCTCCCAAGAAGCGAAGTCAACCCACCTCAAAGAAAATGAGACTCTCCAGTGCGAGCTCCACCTGCTTCCGCTATTTGATTTCACGCAAATTCCGCCGTTCTCACCCTGAGAACAGATTATTAGTTCGGAACTGAATGGGATCACGAGTCAGCCAGCTCGGTGTGCTACCTTGACTTGCAGGAAGTCAAAAAACAGATGTTTAAAACATCAAAAGCTCTTAAGAAGAAGATTTTTCGTTCCCTTCCCGAAGAGATGCGAGATGCCGCCATTCGCCGCTTGGTTCGCCTGCCACAAACCGAGTCGGCCGGTTGCACCTTCCAATTGGCTTCAACCCCAGAGGAGTACCAGCAGGCTTTTGAACTTCTCCACGACTGTTACGTCGACCAAAAGTTCATCTCCCGACATCCGACGCGCATGCGCCTCTTACCTCATTTTGCCCTGCCGAACACCGTCACCCTGGTGGCCATAGATCAGAGTGGCAAGGTTATCGGAACCTTGAGTATCATTAAGCAAGGTCCCCTTCCATTACCGATGGAAAAGGCCTTCTCGCTGAGTTCCATAAAGCACCAGCCGGGAGGGTTTGCGGAGATCTCGGCGTTGGCGGTTGACAAAAAGTACCGTCGGGCGAACGGCGGCAACATATACTTCTTTATGTTGAACTACATGTATAACTTCTGCGTCTCACACTTGGGGATTCGTCATCTGTGCATTGTCATTCATCCTAAAGACGAAGACTTCTACCGGGGCCTACTTCGATTTCATCGTCTCTCGAATCAAGTGATCGTTGATTACCTCGGCGCACCTGCCCTCGCGATGGCTCTTGATTTGGAATGGGCCTACCAAGAATACGCCAAGATTTACGACTCACTCCCGCCGGAGAAAAACCTCTTGCGCTTCATGACCCGCAAGTTCGGGCACTTAAAATATGTTCAGCGACCCTACCGCCTCAAGACCGTTTCGACTCTAACTCCCGAAATCTTTCGCAAAGTATTTTTGGAACAGGGCCACTTCTTTGAAAGTATCTCGTTTGCGGAGTACAAAATCTTGCGACGAGCGCTCTTTAAAACCGATTTATTCCCGTTCTTCAGAGACGACTCGCTGGACCGCCTCACGCGCCGAAGCGAGTTTCGCGTTGCTGTTGAAATGTCAGGTAAAACGCACCAGCTGGGACGCCTCATTCCCCTTCAGATCACCAACGTCAGCGCCTCCGGACTGCGCCTTCGGGTGGCGGCGGAAGACTTTCATCTCATCCGAACAAACAAGGTAAGGGTTCAGGTGGATCTCGGCGCGGGATTAACATCCCAACTCATCGGTGAACTCCTGTGGCGCAATTTTCCTGAATTGGGTTTTCATATTCAAAAGGCCGACACCACTTGGCGCACCTTCGCCAATTATCTCTATCGCGGGACCGACAACTATCTTTGCGGATCTGGATAGGCTCTACAAAGCCCGTTATCGGACTTTGGCGCGCAAAAGGTCCTGAAGATGAATCAACCCGACCGGCCGCTGCGGATTGGCCGCCTTGGGATCCACGACAAACAAGGTTTGAATCTGAAATTGCTCCATCACAAACAAAGCCTTTTCCGCCAGCTCGTCAGCGCTGATGGTTTTGGGATTGCGGGACATCATGACTTCAGCTTTCTCCGTCAAAGGCGTATTGCTTTTCTCGAGGCGACGGCGAATATCTCCGTCAGTGATAATGCCGAGCA
>JADZEO010000091.1 GCA_020850475.1 Bdellovibrionales bacterium
AAAAAATGTAGCTGGCACCTCCCGTGACACCAGCCCCACACTGCATATATAAACTGGGCCATGACCATACAAGATCCCCGCTATCTTAATCATATTTTTGAAGCCAATACTCCGGCCGATTACTATCGGGATTACACCCAGTCGCTCAGCCGAGCGTTGGCCAGCCTCGATACGAAGCTGCTCGATCAGGCATGCGAGCTGATCATGACCACCGCTCAGCGGGGTCGGCGCATTTTCTTAGCCGGCAACGGTGGGTCGGCGGCAATTGCTGATCACTTGAGTTGCGACTTAGGCAAGGGCACCCTCAGTCCCGGCCAACCACCGATCAAAGTCATGTCTTTGTCCGCCAATGGTCCTATCCTCACCGCCATCGCCAACGACTATGGTTACGAACAGGTGTTTGCAACTCAGCTTGAAATGTACGCTCAAGAGGGCGACGTCCTGATTACGATTTCATCCAGCGGCAACAGCCCGAATATTTGCAAGGCTCTCGAAAAGGCCAAGGCGATGAAGGTAAAAACCATCGCGTTGACCGGATTTTCCGGCGGCAAGTGCAAAGCCTTGGCTGATCTCCCACTTCATTTTGAATTTAAGAATTACGGAATCGTGGAAGATTGCCACCAAATCGTGCTGCAGTGTCTGGGGCAAATCTTGGCCAAGCTTCGTGACGAAGCCGGGAGCAAGGCGTGAGCACGACGGCCGCCAGCCCTTTGGTCTCGATCATCACTCCGGTTTACAACTCAGAAGCCTTTATCAACAAGGCGATGGACTCCGTTCAAGACCAAACTTATCCGCATTGGGAACTGCTGGTGGTCATGGATGCGGGCACCACAGATCGCTCGCCGATCTTAGTCCAACAGCGCGCCAAGGAAGATCCGCGCATTCGCCTGGTACAGGTTCCCGACGGACGGGGCTTGGCCCTTTCACGCAACTTCGCGATCACGCAAGCACGCGGGCGCTTTTTGGCGTTTCTTGACAGCGACGATCAGTGGCTCAACGACAAGCTCACTCAGCAAGTCGACTTTATGCTTCGCCATGACTATGCCTTCACATGCACGGCTTTTCGGCGCATCGATGCCGCCGGCCACAAGCAAGGGCACCTGATTGAAGTACCAGGCGCAATTACGTACCACCGGTTGTTGCAACAAAATTGCATTGGGTGCCTCACCGTCATGCTCGATCGCACCAAAATTCCCGAGCTTAAATTTCGGGAAACCAAACACGAAGACTACATTCTGTGGCTCGAGCTTCTTAAGAATGGCCACACCTGCTATGGCCTCAACGAAGACTTGGCCCGCTATCGCATCGTGGCTCACTCTCGCTCCGCTGACAAAGTTCAGTCGGTCAGAAATACCTGGCGCATTTATCGCGAGATCGAGGGCCTGTCTCTCCCGCACGCAGCTCTACGCCTTTCGCAATTTGCCGTACGAAATCTCTCAAAGTACAGTCGGTTCTAAATGAGGATGCGGTCATGAGTTCGCGCGAAGCTGCGCCCGCTTTTCCGCTGAAGCGCCTCACGCTTGCCGTCGTGCTCACCACTTTGGTTCCGTATTTTGTCCTCAGCTTTTTTGCTTACCCATCGACCGATGACTTTGCTTACGCGAACCATGTTTTGCAACACGGAGTCTGGGGCGCGCAGTCCCACATTTATCAAACTTGGTCCGGCCGTTATGTCGCTAATTTATTATTGAGCCTCAATCCGGTCGCACAAAAGTGGATCTGGGGCTTTCCGATTTTGCCCTTGCTGCTGCTCCTGGGATTGTGGGGCAGTTTGTATTTTTTGTGCCGCCAGTGGAGTGGTAAGCAAATCTCGCGCAGCGAAGGTTTTTTTATCGCGAGTTTTTTGCTTTCTCTGGTTTTGAGTTTCATGCAAATCCCCGTGCAAGCCTTTTACTGGCTCGCCGGCTCGGTCACCTACACCTTGCCGCTGATTTTGGCGACCTTTGCTGCCGGACTGGGACTTGATTTGTTTCGCGATGGGGAACTTGCGCCGGCGCGGTGGGCATTTCTTTTTCTCGCTGGTCCGCTGATCGTCGGGTGCAACGAAACTATTATGTTGCAGTGGATGACCGGCCTGGTGGTCGTGCAAATTTTCTTTTGGTTGCAGTATCGGCGCTGGCCACTGCCGCTCGGAATTTTGACCGCCTTGAGTTTGGCCGGAGCCGTGGTGGTGATCAAGGCTCCAGGCAATGCTGTTCGCACCAGTCATTTTGCCGACGCTCATCGACCCTTCTATGCACTCTACCGCACCGTCGGCACAAGCCTTGAGCACTTGGTGCAATTCCTGAGTCCGGCGTTGCTGCTTTTCTCTCTATTGTTTATCGCCTGGGCGATTCAAAATCGCGAGCGCCTCGCTCAACTTTTTGCTCCCCAGGTGCCCGCTTGGATTCCACGCGCGGCCTTTGGCATGATGTTGTTTACCGCGTTTTTTCCAGCGCTTTGGTCAATGGGTGGCAATCCTCCCAAGCGGGTCGATAACACCACTTATTTTTGGTTTGTGCTGTTTTGGTTTTTGCTTCTCGCCCATTGGGTTTATATGAAACCCGAAACCTTCGCGCGCTGGCGCACTTTACGACCTTGGCTCTTTGACCGACGGTGGCTGGGGCCAGCCGCACTTTTGAGCCTGATTTTGATCGGCAATCACCGCCACGCGCTGATGGACCTCTTCGTGGCACCGCAGTTTCGTCACGAATGGCATCTGCGCCAACAGCTCAGCGAGCAAACCGTAGCCGCTTGCGCCACTCCCGAGCTGCAGTTTGAGGCCCTCACCCACCACCCCCGAATACTTTTTAATGAAGACTTCACCAACGACCCGAACCATTGGAATAACCTGGCCTGGGCGACTTATTTCTCCTCAAAAGCCGGAGGCGTGTGCCCTAATTTTCGTGTCACGGTGAATCAAGAGCAGTAAGAGTATAGTTGAGATGGGAGTTGCAGTATTCATGATAAGTGAGTTACAGACGCAACACGACAATACGAATGGGTTTATTATCAACTTCCAAAAAGTAGCAGGCACCTTTTGAAGCGCCAAGAGATCGGTCGAAAACTTGCGATAGGTGGGGTGTGGGCTCTGCTCGGGCGCATGAGTTCGGTTGTGTTGGTGGTGGCGGTCAACGGCCTGGCGTCGCGGCTGCTGTCGGCCTCCGACATGGGCGCGTATTTTCTGAGCATGAGTCTCGTCGCGGTGGTGAGTATTTTAGCCCAAGTGGGGCTTAATTACGGCATCGTAAAACTTTTGGCTTCAGAAATGGCAGTGCAAGAAACGGCGCGAGTCAAAGGCTACATCCTCACTTCGATTCAGTTGGTGGTGGGTCTGTCGTTCTTGCTCGCCCTCATCCTCAATCAGCCCTTCGCGCAAACTTTGACCCTGAAGTTATTTAACTCGACGGCACTCACCGACCAAGTGGGCCTGATCGCGGTGTGGGCGGCCCTTTATTCACTCCAAAGTCTTCTCGCAGAAACCTGGCGCGGTTTACAAAAAATTGATCACGCCACGGTGTTTGGCGGTCTATCAAGTCAGTTTTTTATTTTGGCAAGCCTTGGACTTTTGATCATGCTCAAGCAACCCACCACGCTGCACACGGTGGTGGTCGTGTCGATCACTTCGATTTCCATTTCTTTAGTGTTGAGTCTTCTGCTGCTCGCCCCGCAACTCTCGCAATTAGGACGGGCCGAGGCCATCAGTGTGCATCGGTTGATGTCTTTTTCATGGCCTTTCTTGTTTACCTCGCTCACGGCTTTTTTGTTGAGCCAGGCGGATCTGTGGCTCGTGGGATTTTTTAGTGCCGAACACGACGTGGCCTACTACGGCGCGGCGATGCGGATCACTTTGCTCTCGACCATGCCGCTGGCGATTGTCAACGCGGTCATTCCGCCGTTTCTCGCGGAACGCCACACGGTGGGCGACCATCGCGGCATGGAGACCCTCCTTCGCAGCACTTCGCTCGTGGCATTTTTGCCGGCCTTTGCACTCTTTGTCGCCTACTGGGCTTTTGGTGCCGAAATTCTCGAACTGGTATTTAGTGTTGGCTACTCCCAAGGAGCGCCGATCTTGCTCGTCCTCACCGGCGGGTACTTGGTGCAAATTTTTTGCGGTTCCCCGAGTTACACTTTGATGATGACCGGCAACCAAAAGGCCATGATGACGATTACCCTGGCGGCCGCGGCTCTAATGATCGGTGCCGGGGCGATGGGCGCTAAACTCTTTGGCCCCATCGGCATCGCCTGGGGAAGTTTTATCGGTTTGTCGTCGCAATCCATTGCCATGTGGCTCTGGGTGCGCGTGCGCCTCGGGGTGTGGACTCACCCGGATTTTAGCCGGTTGTTTTCACTGCATCAGACGTTGAGCTCGCTTTTACGTAAAGCTCCGGCCCAGTAGAGCGGCTCAAGCGCTCGGGCCCAGTAGCGCCCGCCCAGTAAGCGACCAGCGCTAGAATCAGCATCAAATTGTGGGTCACTTCGCCGTCAGAAAAATTGTTTTGCGTTAAACCACCCACGTGAAGCGACACCTGAGCCCCAAAAGTGCCCAGCACCAGCGCCCGTGTCCATGGCGTCGCTACAGATTGGAGCGTGCCCGCGGCCGTCGCTGGGCCAGCGGCAACGCCCGCAGCGGGTATCGCTCGCCACACGCGCACCGAGGCCCACAAGAAACTTCCCATCATGATTAAATAGCAGAGCAGTCCCAAAAGACCGGTCCCCGAGAGAAACTGCAGGTAGACGTTGTGGGCGTGACCTTTAAAGCCGTTTTCGACTCCCATTTGCTGATAAAATTCGCCGATGCGCCGTTCGTTTTCGGTGTACCCGATTCCGAACCAAGGATAGGTCTTAAAAATCTCCCAGTTGGCTTCCCACAACACCACGCGATCGCGATTGTAGACGTTGTCGGTGGCAAAAATAGAGGTCAGCCGATCGCGCAGCGGTGGCACCGTCGCCACCATTATCAACACCGCAACTGCCGTAGCCGCTAGGCCCAACCAAAAAGCTCGTCGGCGCCAAAGCCAGAGCATGCTTAAGGCGGCCGCCACACCACTAATCCAGACCCCGCGAATAAGGCTTAGCAAAATTGAAAGCCCGACGACTGCAACTCCCACACTCACCCAAACGCGACGGGCCTTCGTGCCTCCGCCAACAATCAGGTAGGCCGCCAACAGGCAGAACCACAAAATAAATAAGTGCGCAAAGGTCATCGGGTTATTAAAAAATCCCGACGCCCTAAACACGTTCACTCCTGCGAGCTGGAGGTTGTGCACCTCTCGGCCCGGGCGAATCAGGTCAAGACCGGTCAAGACCTGCACGATGCCATAAAAACTCACCAGCACCAGCGCCGGGAGGAGCACCCGCAAAAATCCCGTGGGCTCCGTGGCAAATTTTTGCGCCGCTCGGCCGCCCAGGCCGTAACCCCGCAACAGGTAACTGTACCCGTAGAGCAAAATCACCCAGCGAAAGTTACCGATAATATAAACGGCGTCAGCGTCGTCGCGAGAGTTGATCACGACTCCCAAAATGGCAACCACCCAAAGTAACCATGCAGCCACATCGGCGGCGCACCCCACACCCAAACCGAGCGCGATTTGTTGTTTGCCCACAACCCGCTTAAACAAGACCTCGGCAATCGCCGAAAGCGCCAACAACCAGCCCAGTGCCTCCATCCCAGCAATGGACGAAGTCAACGCGATCAAGAAAAGAGAGAATAAAATTAACTGACTCACAAAATTATTACCGCACTTCTCCGTTTGGAATTGAGCATTGAGGCGACGTTTTTTTCGTCAACGCCAATTTCTCACGGCCTGTGGCGCCGGACAAGAATGTTCTCAAGGCCCTAGAAAAAATCAGTTTAATTGTCGCCAAGGGCGAGAACAATTTTTAGACAAGCCTCCACCTTGGCAAGTTCATCCGCAGAGATTTGAGTTAGTTTCTTAGTGAGATAGGATTTTTCAACCGCATAGATGGCCGCACAGCGGATAATAGTCGGCTTCTTAAGGGTGATAACGACATCTTCAGAGGGATTCGTGGGTTTTGTTTGCCCAGTTGACGTTTTTAGAGAAGTCAATTTCAACACCACCACATCATGCAATCTCGAAGCCCGGTTTCGTAGATTATTGCTAACAATCAATAGAGGACGCGGAGTTTGTTGCGGATCAGCGGGCCAGACTCCCAGCCAGATTTCTCCTCTGAGCATCAAAAGAAGTCCTCGGTTTCATCTTCAGGTTCAAAGGCTTTGGCCGACATCATCTTCTCAATGAAAGAGGCCGCCTCACCTGTTTTACTTGGGGCTTGCTCGGCCAAGGCACGATTGAACTCCAGATAGTCTTGTTCGACTTTCATCTGTCGCTCAAAAGCCAGACCTTTGAGAATCAATTCGCTAATTCGACCGTTGACCTGCTCCGCGGGAATATTTCCCAAGGCTTGGTAGAGCTCAAACCTTTCGGCGGAAACCAGAACGGCCACCGCTCGGCCGTTTTTTTCAATCGTCACCGGATTTGAGCGCGCAGAATCGAGGAGCTCTCCGAAGCGGTTCTTTGCATCTGTGGCATTCATTGCGTCCCTTTTGGATCTTACTCCCATAGACTCCTCAAGCTCGATGTAGCGGATGTTCACTTCGCCCGTCAGTTATTATAGCTTAATTAGCTAATTTAGACAATATTCGGCTGGCGCGACATAACATATTGATTATTATAGTGAATAGCTTACCAAACTGCATGTCCCATCCCGCTCAACTGACTTTTTTAGGAGTTACGGCGATATCAAGCCCCAACACATCTAGCATCTTGGACAAACTCTCAAGAGTGGGATTTCCATCCGCAGATAGCGTTTTGTAAAGGGTCTCTCTGTTGAGCTTGGTTTCCTCGGCAAAACGCTTAAAGCCACGAGCCTCGGCCACATGACGAAGGGCTACCAAAATCGCCTTGGGAAATCCCCGATTCTCTTTAATCGTTGCTTGAACATATTTTGCTTGGGCCCGGTCGTCGCCTTTTAGCGACTCAATCACCCATTCATCATAGGGACGGCTTGCCATTTTTCTCATAATTCCTACTCCTATAATCCGCCCAAAACTCTCTGGCGTTTCGTATGTCTCTTTTTTGCGAACTCTTATCTCCTCCACACAGGAGGATAATCAGATTAATGCCATCAATTCCTATGTAAATCCGATAACCGGGTCCAAAAGCTAACCTTAACTCACTCACACCCCCACCCACGGGCTTAACGTCCCCAAGGTTTCCAGCACTCACGCCTGCTAATCGAGCCTGGATTCTCCCTATTGTTGACCTATCCCTAAGGCGCTTGACCCAATCCTCGAATGGTCGTTATCCACGGATGGTTTCATAGATGCGAATTCGACGAACCAAACCTTCGCGCTCCTAATGTAGCATATAAACTACATTGTGTACAAGGGTAAAACGCGAAAAGTAGGAGCAAGACTTTGGCCGACTCTGGCCGCGAAACTATCGCACCGCTAGCAGGCAGCGATCCGACAGTTCGGTGAGAGTAAAGCCGAGCTCAGTGAAGGTGCGTTCAAGCCAGGCGCGACGAGCGGATTTTTCTTCGGGGCGAAAGTGCCACTCCATCACCACAAAACGCTCCCGAGCCACCACCTCGCGACTCGCTTCGAGGACATCATACTCAGCACCTTCGATGTCCATCTTGAAGGCATAATCACCGTCGGGGGCGTATTTGGCCACGAGGCTCTTAAGAGCGTGGCCCGCAACCCGAATCGACTGATCCGACACGGCCTCTCCCCCGCGCACCAGCGAATGAGCGTTGTTGTGACGAGCAAGAAACAGTTCCACCTCTTGGTTGGTCGCGGTCACGGCACCCGGGATGGCTACGGTCTTGGTTTCAAGCCCATTTTCTGTCAAATTTTTCGTTAGCAGACGGTAATTGTCGGGATTGGGCTCTAAGGCCACCACCTGCGCCTGCGGAAACAGCTGGCGGACCCAAACCGAAAACACGCCAATGTGCCCGCCCAAATCAAAAATCACTCGCGGCGTTGGTTGGCGAGCGGCGAGAGTCGCCAGACCGCGATACTCCCAGCCCAGGCCGACCGACAACACCTCGTTGAGATCGCGAGTGTTGGGCCTCACCCAATACCGAGTGCCCACATCGAGGCTCACCCGCCGCGGCTCTGCACCCGGCACCAAACCCATTTGGTTCGGAAACACAATCCACCACGGTTTTACCCGCAGGCTCCAACTCCCATAACGTTTTAATGATTCAGTGATGCCCACCACGACTCTCCCAAAGGGTTTTTGTAGCCTCAATCGCTCAGCCCCGTCATCACCAACCCCGCCTGACGCTGCGCAGTTAGCAAAAAGTAGCAGGCACCTTTTAGTAACCGATAAGTTTGAGCCCGTCGAGCAGGGGTACAATTTGAATGCCATCCACTTCACTCTTTTTCTCCCCAAGATAGATAACAAGGGGTTCACAGCGTTTACCATAGAAGTCGACAAAGCCTTTGAGGCCGCGCAGATCGTGATTACCTATGTTCTTGCTCGCTTTGACTTCGACGGCATAGACTTTGGATTTTCGCTCAATCACAAAGTCAACTTCGACTCCCGCCTCGGTTCGGTAAGTTGAAATACGAATCGCTTCATCATGTGCCTTTGCGGACGAAACAACGAGTTGCAGAACCAGGTGCTCAAACAAATTCCCAACCCGGTCCGCCGATACGGCAAAATTGTCCAAACAGCCATTGAGGACTCCCGTATCAAAAAAGAAAAATTTGGGATGTTGAACCAACCTACGCCTTCGGCTCTTGGCAAATGCCTCAATCGGCGAAACCACCAGAGTATCGATCAAAATATCAAAATACCGACGAGTGGTGGTTCGCTCGATCATCGCCGCAGACGAGATCTTTGAATAATCAACGAAGTCGCCACTTCGTGATGAAACCACCTGAAAAAAACGCGAAAACCCTTCAATGTTTCTCGTGAGTGCTTCCGCTTGAATTTCTTCTTTGAGGTAAGTGGCGGCATATGAGCGCAAAGTTTTTTGGGCGAGACCTCGGTCTGGCTCGTGATAGATTCCTGGCAACAGACCAACCTCGAGTGCCCGCATTACCTCAAACTTCTTTCCCAACTCCTGATGGGTGAGAGGACCAAGCTCATAACTCAAAACCCGCCCCGGAAGAAGATTGGCCTGACCTTTTCTGAGTTTGTGGGCACTTGAGCCGGTTAATAAAAGTAATTTTGACTTGTCCTTGTCCAGAATGGTTTGGAGGGTATTGAGTATCGAGGGGATCCGCTGAACCTCATCAATAAAAATCACCTGATAATCTTTGATTTCACTCTTGATGAGTCCAGGATCGCGGCTGTAACGGAGAAAGACTTCTTGATCGGCCAGGTTGATTTCCAGGTCCGGCGAAAGACCCTGGATGAGGGTCGATTTGCCAGTCTGACGGGGCCCCAATAACAACACCGACTTTTTTAAACCCTTAAACTTATTAGCTAAAATTCGCTCTGTGAACATGTGCTCATTTTACGTCTAATTATGTGCACATGTCAACGAGTACCTCAGCCAAGGCTGGCCGTCCCACTAAAATGGGACGGCTGACGAGGCCACTATTCAGTTGCTTCATTTAGGAACC
>JADZEO010000092.1 GCA_020850475.1 Bdellovibrionales bacterium
GAGCTGTTCGTGCAAATTCGCTGGCGCTTGACCTTGGCCTGTCCCTTTTGCGGCTTTGATCCTGCTCTTTACCTCAAAGACCCCCGTTTGGCCGCAGAACGAGTCAAAAAGAAGCTCGAACTGGCGCGAGAGAGTACCGCCCTCTTGTCGGTGCACAATCCGTGGACTCACTTGCGGCCCAAATCCCCAAAGCCACGCCGCAACAATTCTCCTCAAGGGGACCGTGATGCGACCCCTGCTCGCGCGGCGACCCCGCACTCTTCGCAAATTTGAGGTTACCAGCTTACCTGATTTCGCTATGATAGAAGGGTAATCTAAGTGGGGTGCTTTCTTTGTCGTTGAAAACTCTGGTCGTGATACCGACCTTCAATGAAGCTGCCAATATTGTGGCCTTGATCACTGAGATTCGTCGGATCAATCCGCAAGTTCATGTTTTGGTAGTCGACGACAACTCTCCCGATGGGACCGCTGATTTAGTCGACAAGTTGGGTGCCGCAAGTGGTGGCGCGATCAATTGTTTGCGTCGACCGGGTAAGCAGGGACTGGGGCGGGCGTACATTGCTGGTTTCGAGTGGGGACTGAGTCACCAATATGAAGCCCTGGTGGAGATGGATGCTGATTTTTCACACCGGCCGACGGATTTGACTGCGCTGCTGAGCGCGATCGAGTCTCACGACTTTGTGGTGGGATCGCGTTGGACCCAAGGCGGCTCCACTTTAAATTGGAGTGTCTGGCGTAAAGCCATCAGTGTTGGCGGGAGTATGTATTCGCGTTTGATTCTGGGTTACCCACTTCATGATTGGACCGGCGGCTTTAATGTTTGGCGCGCGCCTGTGTTGCGCACCATTGGCCTGAATGAAATCAAATCCGAGGGCTATAGCTTTCAAATCGAACTCAAGTACCGCGCGTGCGCGGCGGGATTTAAGGGAGTTGAGGTTCCCATCACCTTTGATGAACGGCGTGAAGGACAGAGTAAGATGTCCTCACGAATTGTACTCGAGGCCTTGTATCGAGTGTGGCTCATTCGCCTGCGTCCGCTGGCTGAAAAGGCCGGATGATGAGGTTGCTCTCGCTCTTCTTGGTTTTAACTCTCGCGTTTGGGGGGTGGGCCCAGGAAGAAGGTGGTACCGGTGGTACCGATGGTCCCGCGGCCGGTCCCAGTGAAGGGACTCCACCCGCGGAACCGACCGGAGACCAGCCAGCTACGACGGAGGAACCCCCGATTGAGGTGGGGCCCGAACCTCTCATCGCCGATCCACCTAAGCGTTTGGATCAAACGAAGTCCTCGGCCAAAGGGAAAAAATCAAATAAGAAAAAGCGCAAATCGAGCTCTAAGAATGCTTCATCGGGCACCACCAAGACTGGCAAGGCTTCAGGAAAATCCGCCAGCCAAGGTGGAGTGGTGCAGACCGACGGAGCCGCCGTTTACAAAGTCCCCAACTTCGATGCACCCGTGTTGGACTATCTCAAGGGTGGCCAAAAGCTGCGCATCTCCACCAAGGTTTACAAGGGCATTGGTGGCTTTGGCGCCTTCTACAAAGTGAAAGTCTCCAGCAAGGCTTATGGCTACGTTGCTGATGTTGATGTGGTGCCCGAGTTTAAGGCCCAATCAGCCGCGGGCAAGGGCAAGCCGGGATCTTCGGAAAAAAATCCCGACTTCAATCGCAATCCGCGAGATCCTCCCGAAGAACAACTGCCCATCTTTTTTACTCGCTATATTGGGGGCGCCTTCGGCATGGTTAACTTCACCGAGAAGTTTTCAGGCCGCCAGTTTAATTCCAACGACTGGATGGTCGGCTTGCGACTAGCGGGACCCGGACCCATTGTTGAGGGTTTGCCTTTTGATGTTTCGGTGTTGTTTCATCAGGGGGCGCCCAGCTACTACACCGATATCGCGGGCAAACCGCCGTCGGGATTTTATTTGTTAGGTGACTTCTTTTTGCCCTATCCGTTTTTTCAGACCGAAGACTCTCTGGTTTGTTGGGGGTTGGGGATGATGGCGACTTACACCAAGTTCACCTTACAAATTAAAAACACGATCTTTGATTCACAGTAAATTCTCGCCGGCTTGGCCTTGCAGGGTTCCTACTCTCTGCGTTTTGACAACTATTTGCTGCGTCTCGAAGCCAAGTACTACTATGAAAAGACCTCGTATTTGGGTTATTTTGTAACGCTCATGCGACGTTACTGATCAGGTTTTAAGTCTCTGCCGCGAGGGCGGCTCCTCGATTTGCCAAAACTCAGAGCTCTCGAATCTATGAGAGAGCCTGAGTCTTAGCCTTCCAGTTTTTTCAATATTTCTGCGAGGAGTTGCTGAGTTTTCTCCGAAGCTTGCAAAAGGGCATCCAGCATCTCTCGAGTGGTAGGGGTCGGCTGCATGGTGATTTTTTCTCCATCAAACTGCACCAATACCTGTGATTGGGATTCGAGACCCAGGGCTTCTAACGTCGATTTTTCGATGACGAGAGCCGCTGAATTGCCGGTTTTGATAAGCTTCTTTTTCATATGGCCAGGCCATCCTTCGAGTTTGAACCTGCCTCTAATTTAAGGGATGTTCGTCAGGACGGTATGATAACGAAATGAAGGTTCTTTCATGTTTTGCTCGAGATGACCTCGCACCACCTAAGTTGATACGACTCCCTGTGCCAAAGTGAGATTGACCGTCTCCAGATTGGACAGGGTTTAAGGCAGGCGATATAGGCAGGACATGGAAATTCAGACGCTAAATCCCGAGGTGGTTAACCAGATTGCGGCCGGCGAGGTCGTCGAGCGGCCCGCTCACTTGGTCAAGGAGCTCCTGGAAAATAGTCTCGATGCCGGGGCGACCGAGGTGGAGATCGATCTCGATCAAGGCGGTCGCCAGGTGCGGGTGCGCGACAACGGCCGGGGCATGCTGCCAACTGACTTGCCACTCGCCCTCGCTCGGCACGCCACCAGTAAGATTCATCAAGCCAACGACCTTTGGTCACTTGAGACTTACGGATTTCGGGGTGAGGCGCTGGCGAGCATTTCGGCGGTGAGTGATCTCACCTTGATCTCTCGGCGGCAAGGACAAGCCGAGGCCTATGAAATCAAAAGTCACTTCGGTGAACTAAAATCTCCCGTCCGGGTGGGAGGCGAAGAGGGAACCCAAGTTTGGATTCGCGATTTGTTTGCCAATCTTCCGGCGCGGCTCAAATTCTTAAAGTCCGAATCAGCCGAAATCGCTCAGATCAAAAATGTCGTGCGGGCCATGGCTCTGGCTTCTCCCGGAGTGGGTTTTCGAGTGCGCCACAAGGGTAAACTCCTCCACCGTTGGCCAGCGGCCACGGAATGGATCCAACGGGCGCAACAGGTATTGGAGTTTCAACCCCTCTATGAGTGTGCCGGCGAGGAAAATGGCATTAAAGTCCGAGCGGCTTTTAGCGCCCCTCATGAGGTGGTCGGCAACAATCGGCAAATGTGGGTCTTTGTGCGTGGGCGGTGGGTGACGGATCGCAGTCTCATCGCCGCAATTCTCGAAGCCTATCGTAATTTACTCATGCACGGCGAGTACCCAGTCGCAGTCTTGTGGATTGACTGTCCTCCCGATGAAGTGGACGTCAATATTCATCCCACCAAGTCGCAGGTTAAATTCCGCCAGCCGTCCCAGGTCTTTCGGGCCGTGGTGCACGTGCTGCGGGCGGCTTTGGAAAAAGCGCCGTGGCTTGAGGGGAATTTGCGGGACCCCGGCGTGGCCTCAAGCTTTCGAGCCGATGCCGCTGAGTCTTCGCTCGCGCCATCGACCTCAGTTCCGACTCCGGCGACGGTCCGCTGGGATTCACCTGAGCTGAATCGCACTCAGTACCAGCAAAAATCAGCTTGGCAGCCGCCGAGTGAAATCCGTTCGCCGGCGGTGACCTTTGAAGTTTTGCGTAACGCCGCTCAAGGACTTGGTGAGGTGAGAGGTGGCGAGGAGCCCGTGAGTGTGACCGCAACGGGTCGCTGGAGTTCGCTTCAGGTTTTAGGTCAAGCGGCGTTGACCTATATTATTGCGCAAAATTCCGATGGCTTGATCTTAATCGATCAGCACGCAGCCCACGAGCGCGTGGCCTTTGAGGAGTTGATGCAGGCCTGGAAGGCGCGGAATATGCCGATACAGGATTTTTTACTGCCGCTCCCACTGACCTTTTCTGGCGAGCGGCTGGAAGCCTTAATGACGGCTGCGCCCGAACTCGAAACGGTGGGGCTGACCCTTGAGCAGCTGGGGCCCGAGACGGTGGCGGTTCGCTCAGCCCCGAACATCTTAAAAGACGTGGCCATTGAGCGGGCTTTGCGGTGGCTGGCCGATGAGATGCTCGAAAGCGGTGGAAGTTTTGCGCTGGAAAAAGTGGTCGGTGAACTCTTTGCTACAATGGCTTGTCACTCGGTGGTGCGAGCCGGTCAAGCGCTGAGCCTTGAAGAGATGCGGAGTCTGCTTCAGCAGATGGATCGCTTTGCGTGGTCGAGTTTTTGTCCTCATGGTCGCCCGGTTTTTGTTGAGTATTCTTTCCAGCAACTGGAGCGCGATTTTGGGCGTCGCCAATAGCCCTCAGGTGCTTTCATGAATCCGGTTCTCTTTATTGTGGGTGCGACGGGCACGGGGAAGTCAAAATTGGCTCTCGAGTTGGCTCAGAGGTATCGACTCCCGATCATGAATGCCGATAGTGTTCAAGTTTACCAGCGGGTGGATCTGGGAACAGCCAAGCCGACGGCCGAGGAGCGACGCTTGGCCCCTCACTATTTAATCGACGAAGTGGCCCCCCCGAAGCTTTTTACTGCCGGACAATTCAGGGCTCGCGCTCTGGAGATTTTAGCTCAGTTAATTCCTCATTCGCCCGTGATCATCGTCGGGGGGAGTGGCTTTTACGTACAGGCTCTGCAGCGGGGAATGTTTGAAGTGAGCGAAGTGGATCCGCAGATGGTTTCTCGCCTGCGGGAGCAGGCCGCAAGTGGCGGGCTGGCGGAACTCTATGCCGAGCTCCAAAGTGTGGACCCGGATTTCGCCGCACGAATCAGCTCGCAGGACAGCTATCGAGTCGTGCGAGCCCTGGCTCTGATTCGCACTCACGGCAAAACGCCTACTCAAATCCGCCAGGAATTTGCACAAAAGTCAGCCCAAGCTTTTCCTTATCCTTTTCTCACCCTCGGACTCAAGATTCAGCGAGAGTTGCTGCGCTCGCGATTGCAGGCGCGAACCGACGCGATGATTGCCGGCGGTTTGATCGATGAAGTGCGCACTCTCGTAGCCGAAGGGTGGGAGCAATGGAGTCCTCTGCTGAGTGTCGGTTACAAAGAAACTCAAGCCTACCTCAAAGGGTTGCTCTCCCTTACCGAGTTGGCCAATGACATCACCATGAACTCAATGAAGCTCGCCAAGCGGCAGGGCACTTGGTTTCGTCGCGATCCCCAGATCGAGTGGTTTGATGTCGAAACCGAATGGCCGCAGGCCGTGGCTCGGGCCGGAGAGTGGTTGCAAGGCGGGGTCACCTTGACAGGGGAGCGAGGGGCCGCGAAGATGAGGCAAAAGGAATGACAACATGAAAAGCATGACCGGGTACGGGAGTTCCACTGGAGTGAGTTTGTTTGTGGGGATTGAAGTGGCCATTAAGTCCATTAACGGTCGCTACCTGGATGTGCGGTTTCATTTGCCTCGCGAGTATTTTGCACTTGAAGTGGAGATGAAAAAATCCATCGCCGAGGTGGTCAAGCGCGGAACAGTGGATATATTCATTCAACGTCGCGTGGTTGAGGACGCGCCTCAAGTGAAAGTGGCGGTTCACAAACCCTTGGCAAAAAAGTGGATGGCGGCGTATCAAGATTTGGCCAAGACCGTGGGAATCAAAGAACCACTGAAGCTCGAAACTCTGGCGGCGATTCCCAATGTTTTTGAAGTCGAAGGGGTGAGCGAAGTTTCGGACGCTGAAAAATCGGCCGTCTTGAGTCATCTCGGCAAGGCCCTGCAGGGCCTCGATAAAGAGCGTCGTCGCGAAGGCAAAGCCCTGCAAACGGATTTGTCCGGCCACCTGGAGGCCCTGGAAGGTCTCGTGGTGGGCATGGAGACCGAGCGTGATGCCGCCAACCGCGAATTGCTTAAAAAAATGCAAACACGCCTGTCGCAACTCGAGCTGGCCGAGCGGGTGGATGCCGACCGCATGGCCCAAGAAGTGGCGCTCATGGTCGATCGAGCTGACATTGGTGAAGAAATCACGCGCCTCAAAGAGCATCTTGTGATGTTTCTCAAAGCCGCCAAAGCTGCCGACTGTGAAGGCAAAAAGCTTGATTTCTATGCCCAAGAGTTGCTCCGCGAGGTCAACACGATCGGTTCCAAATCGCAGGTCAGTCGCCTGACGCAGATGGTGGTTGAGGCTAAAACGAAGATTGAAAAAATTCGCGAACAAGTGCAAAACGTCGAGTAAACCTGGGGGAAGGGAGCAAAATGGCCACCAAGCCAATCATCATTTTGGTGGGCCCGAGTGGAGCCGGCAAATCGACCTTTCTTGCTGAAGTATTGCGAGATTACCCCCAATTTCGTGACATTGTGACCTATACGACGCGGCCCCAGCGCAAGGGGGAGAGCGAAGGCAATCCCTACCATTTTGTGACCCGTGAGGCCTTTCAGGAGCTGATCCAAAAGAAGTTCTTTGTCGAGTGGGCCGAGGTCCACGGGAAGTTTTATGGATCGCCCCGCCAACCCATCATTGCAGCCTGGAATGAAGGCCTGGGCATTATTATGGATCTAGATGTGCAAGGGGCTCGAGTGTTTAAACGGGAGTTTCCCCACGCTCTAACGGTCTTTATCCACCCGCCCTCTATCGACGAACTGCGTCGTCGAATCATTGAAAGGGACGGGGGAGCACCGAAAGACCTCGACCTGCGTCTAGAGAACGCCCGCAAAGAAATGGCGGTCGCCGACGAGTTTGACCAGCAAATGGTCAACGAGGACTTTTCTCAGTCCTACCAAGAACTTAAGAAAATGATTGATGAATTCCTGAAGTCCAGCTAATCTGCGGGCTTCTTGACGCCAATCTGAACGAGGAGAAGACCTGTGGCTCGTGTGACAGTAGAAGACTGCCTGGAGAAAGTTCATAATCGTTTTGCATTGGTATTGTTGGTTGCCAAGCGCGCCAAGCAGCTAATGAAGGGTTCTCACTCGACTTTGGCGGCCAAGAATAACAAGAACGTTGTGGTTTCGCTCCGTGAAGTTGCTTCCGGTAACGTTTATTTTGATTCTGACGAAACCTTGGGGAGCCAAGAATCCCAGATTGTCGCCGACCTGAACAAGTAAGGCAGCGCTCCATCCTCATTTCCCTTGGATTATTGTGAATTTAGGTCCGGTCTAGCTCTTGAGCTGGGCGGTCTATTTTCCGATCAGTTCAGACAGGGAAATGAACCGACATGAGTGAATCTGCATCCTTGGAAGTCATTAGCGAAGCAAGTCCTAAGAGTCTCGACGACCTGCTCGCCAAGATTCGCGAATATTATCAGGAAGGCGACCTGTCCCTGATTGAAAAGGCCTACGTCTTTTCCGAAAAAGCCCACAGTGGTCAAATTCGTCGCAGTGGTGAGCCCTATATCTTTCATCCCCTCGGTGTGGCGATGATTCTCGCCGAACTCCACTTGGATTTGCCCACAATCGCCACCGGCCTGCTTCACGACACGGTGGAGGACACCCCCGCTACCCTCGAAGACATCGAGGAGAATTTTGGCAAAGGGGTGGCCCATCTGGTGGATGGGGTAACCAAAATATCGCGGATGAAATTTCGCAACACCCACGAAAAGCAAGGTGAAAACATTCGCAAAATGATCGTGGCCATGGGCCGCGATGTGCGAGTGGTGCTGGTTAAACTTGCCGACCGACTTCACAACATGCGCACCCTCAACCACATGCCGTACGAGAAGCAAGCCCGCATTGCCAATGAAACTCTCGACATCTATGCGCCCTTAGCAAGTCGACTCGGTATCAGCACCCTTAAGATCGAACTCGAAGATCTGAGTTTTCGCTATGCTCATCCGGATTCCTACTATGCCTTGGTACAAAAGGTCGCCAAGAAAAAGCGGGAGCGCGAAAAGTACATCGACGAAGTAAAGAAACTTTTGTCGTCCGAGCTCTCGTCGCGCACCAACATCAAGTTTGAAGTCACGGGGCGGCCCAAGCACCTCTACTCGATCTTTCGCAAGATGCAGTTGCGGGCGATTGACTATGAACAAGTGTACGATGTTCTCGCCTTCCGCGTGTGTGTCAACTCAACCGCCGAGTGCTACGAGGTGTTGGGATTGGTGCACTCTTTGTGGAAACCTATCCCAGGGCGCTTCAAAGATTTTATCGCCATGCCCAAGGCCAACAACTACCAGAGCTTGCACACCACGGTCATCGGCCCCGGGGGCGAGCGCATTGAAATTCAAATTCGCACCTTCGAAATGCATCTCATCGCCGAGCGCGGAATCGCCGCCCATTGGCAGTACAAAGAGTCGAAGCACGGGAGCGACGATGATGCCAACGAAGATGCCGTTGATAAATTCAATTGGCTGCGCGAACTGGTCAATATGCACCAGTCGACTCACAGTCCTGACGAATTCTTGGAAAACATCAAAACCGATTTGTTTGATGCGGAGATTTACGTCTTTACTCCCAAGGGTGATGTCAAAGAATTGCCCGAGGGTGCGACACCGATTGATTTTGCCTATAGTGTGCATACCGATGTGGGGCACAAGGTCGTCGCCGCCCGAGTGAACGGCCGCTTAGTGCCACTCAAACATAAACTTAAAAACGGTGACTCAGTCGAAGTCATCACCAGTAAGAACCAAACTCCCTCAAAGGATTGGCTCAAATTTTGTGTCACCACTCGCGCCAAGTCAAAAATTCGCGCTCACGTTAAGGCGGAACAGCGCAAACGAGCCGCCGAAATTGGCCACCAACTTTTGGAAAAAACTTTTCGTAAACGCGGAGTCAACTACGTCAAATACATGCAGGGTCCGGAGTTTGAGAAAGCCTGCAAGGACTCCGGCTGCAATACCCTTGATGATTTGTTAATTCGCGTGGGCTACGGCAAAGTGATGCCTCAGCAATTGATGGATCGCCTGTTGCCTGAGGACAAAACCAAGGAATTGGCCGCCCCTCCGCCAGAAGAGGAACCCTCATTTTTGGCGCGAGCCTTTAAGTCGGCCGTCAATAAACGAAAAAAGAATTCTTCACCGATTCGGGTCGACGGCATGGAAGATTTGTTGGTGAGATTCGGCAAATGCTGTACGCCGATTCCCGGCGATCCGATCATGGGCTTTATCACGCGTGGGCGGGGAATCACCATTCACCGAGCGGATTGTGCTAAGGCCTTTGAATTGGATCAAGCTCGGCGGATTGATGTCGAGTGGAACAGCGACAAGGGCCAAGATGAGGGTCGCCTCGTCCGCGTGCGAGTCGTGAGCCACGACGTGCCTGGACTTTTGAAGTCAATGACCGAGGTTTTTTCGGTCGCCGGCATTAACATTCACAACGCCCAAGCGCGCACCACCAAAGATCGCAAAGCCATTTGCATCTTCGATGTGAGTGTTCGCAACACCTCCCAGTTAACTGAAGTGATGGGTAGCCTCATGAAAATCAACGGCATCATCGGCGTCACCCGTATCACTCACTCCTAAATACGCTTTCTCCCCCCACACCACCATAGCCTCAGCCTCTCTCCACCCCCGATTCCGATTCCGTCTCTGTCTCTGTCTCTGTCTCTGTCTCTGTCTCTGACTCTGTCTCTGACTCTGTCTCTGTCTCTGTCTCTGTCTCCGACTCCGCCTCCGTTATTCTTTCCCTCTCCGCGCCAAAAAATTTAATAAAATGAGTTGACACGATTTTTTGCTCTCTAAAATCAAACCCATTTAAAGATTCAATCCGCAGTCAATTTTTTTGAAGTTCCAATTCGTGGCGTGCGGTGGTGAGCCCGCAGCGCTCTTAAAATTCAATTCCTTAAGAGTCCTTCGTCTCGTCCCACTCGCACTCGCCAAACCCTGTGGTAAAAGAAGTTTTCTCTCGGAGGAATTCTTATGAAAGCGCAATTAGCAAATCAAATTTCAACCCAAACTCAAACTCAAACTCAAACTCAAACTCAAACTCAAACTCAAACTCAAGCCC
>JADZEO010000093.1 GCA_020850475.1 Bdellovibrionales bacterium
AAATCGAAATTGAGATCGACACCAACTCTAATTCAGCTGCCTTCACCGGAGTAAAGCGCGGATCATCAAAGGCCGCGGCTTGGGCGTTTTCCCAAACATCCTCGTAGAGGGGGCGATGAGCAATAAGTGAGCCGATGCAGCCGCGGAGTTCACCCATTTCCTCAAGCGTTACAAAACAAGCGCCCGGGGCATGGAGGTCGGTCGCAAGTACTCGATCACCCAGAGCCTCAACCATTGTTTCGCGAGACCAGCGACTGAGAATGGCCCGGCGAGCGAATTGGAGGAGCCACTTTGAGTCTGCAGCGGAAATTTTCATCACTGGAACTCCATTCAAATAATCGAGCCACCGGGCGAACTGGCCCCCAAGTTAATGATACAACAAAGCCGCATAGCCAACGACTTGAGCCTTGTCGCCTGCGGTATCGCCTGAATTGCGCAAATCCAGAAGCTCGGGCTTCCAATGTTTAAGCTCGGCAAATTTCATCACACCTCTAAGTGGGAAGGCGCCACAGGCCCGCTCGGCCACCACGGCTTGCGTGTTACCACTGAGCACCGACTGAATCGTGGCGCGATCCATTTTTTGGGCCTCGCTGTAAGAATGATAGTGACTGAGGTCGGTACTCACGACCAACAGGGTCGAATCATCGACCACCAAGTTGAGGGCTTGAGCAATATCCTCAGGTCGAGCTTGTCCCACGACCAGAGGAACCAAGGCAAAATCGCCTAAGACAATTTGCAAAAAAGGCAGGTGAACTTCCAGGCTGTGTTCAAATGCATGCGCGCGAGGGTTTTCCTCGACATAGGGGAGTTGAGCGAGCTCTTCCAAGGCTTCTTGGTCCAGCGGGATTTGGCCCAATGGCGTGGCAAAGGCATCGCAGCCAGGAAGAGCGAGACCCCGCACCGGCACTCGATGAGAGGGCCCCAGAAGAACGACCCGCGTGGGTTTGGTTTTGAGATTTTTAAGTGTCAGATAGGCTGAAGCCGCTACGGGGCCTGAGTAAATGTACCCCGCATGAGGTGCCACCAAAGCTTTCGGCACCAGCGCTGAGCGAGTTGCCGTCTGCAAATACTCCTCAACCTCGGCACGAATTTCTTCGGCTTGAGCGGGATAAAATGCCCCAGCCACCGCTGGCCTGCGAATGAGTTCCATAAAACTAATCTGCGGTTGGAATGCAGTCCCGTCAAGTGCCTTGCTAATTTTCTGAGGCGACCGATAATAAATGAATGGAGCGCAAGCACGACAATTTCAAGCTGGAACAAGGCAACGTGGTGGCAGCTGAGTTTTGGCATCAACTGGACGACGGACGTATACAATGTGATTTGTGTCCACGCCATTGTCAGTTGCAAGATCAACAACGCGGGCTTTGTTATGTGCGGGCTCGGCACCAGGATCAAATGGTGCTGACAACTTATGGGCTTTCGAGCGGGTATTGTATTGACCCGATCGAAAAAAAACCGCTCCATCACTTTTTGCCAGGCACACCGATTCTGTCCTTTGGCACCGCCGGCTGTAATTTGACCTGCAAGTTCTGTCAGAACTGGGACATTTCAAAATCTCGCGAGATGCAAACGCTCAGTGATTCAGCTCCACCGGAGGTCATCGCTCGAGCGGCTCAAGAGTTGGGTTGCCGATCGGTGGCATTTACCTATAATGATCCCATCATTTTTTATGAGTATGCGCGGGACGTAGCCAAAGCGTGCCATGAGCGAAGTATCAAAACAGTGGCGGTGACTGCAGGTTATATCACCGACCAAGCTCGCCCAGAGTTTTTCAAGTGGATGGATGCCGCCAATGTGGACCTTAAGGGGTTTACTGAGGAGTTTTATCAGCGCCTGTGTGGAGGGCACCTGCAGCCGATTCTTGATACCCTGGTGTATTTAAAAAAAGAAACTTCGGTGTGGTTTGAAATCACGACCCTGTTGATTCCCGGTGAGAATGACTCTTCTGCGGAACTGGAAAAACTCACCCAGTGGATCATGGATCAACTGGGGCCTGACGTACCTCTTCATTTTAGTGCCTTTCACCCGGATTATAAATTGCGCGACCGATCAGGAACCCCACTTGAGACTCTTATGCGAGCCCGCGAGATCGCCCGCCAAGCAGGCTTGCACTATGTCTACACGGGTAATGTTCATCATCGAGATGGGGACACCACGTTCTGCCCGGGCTGTGGTGAAGCCTTGATTGTGCGTGATTGGTATAACTTGGTTGACTACCAACTCGACCACGACTTTTGCCGGAAATGCGGCAGCAAAGTTCCAGGCCTTTTTGAGGCTCGCCCAGGCGGGTGGGGGGCTCGTCGAGTTCCGGTGCGGCTTCAAGATTTCTCTCGGTAATCGAAGGCTTGCGGCGTCGATCCAAGACTCTCCAGTTGAAGTGCCACAAATCTGCCTTATGGGAGTCGTCGATTTAATTAATTTCCAAAATGCCAGGGTGGTGAGGTAAGTTAGGTGCCATCATCCTGATCGTCCTTCTGGCGACAGGTGAAGGAGGATATCGCATGACTCTCGTTCTTGCTTCCTCAGTTCTAAGTCTTTTACTAGTCACTTTTTACCTGACTTCTTATTGGCAATTGTCCTTGGTGCGCCACGGGCATCCGCCTACGTCGCGCTAGTTTTCCTGTTTATTAAATGTTTGGTTGGTTGATTGTTTCTTCGATCCGTCAAAGGGTCGAAGTGTTTATTCACAAGGAGGTTTTTAGTATGTTTTCAGTTAACTTCAAGGGGATCGAGCCTCGGGAAATTGTCCGGGAAGAAATGAATCGAAGTCTTGAGTGGCTGGAAGGGAGCTTGCCTCGGGGAGCGGATATTCATCTCTCGATTGAACCCCGTGGGCGAAGCCGTCGATTTAATCTGGTGCTTTCCGTGCGGACCTTGCAACGGCGACTGGTGGCGCACGCCAGTGGGGAGAATCTACTGAGCTTGGTGCGGGCACTCAAAAAGCAAATTGATCGGCAAGTTCATCGAATTCAGGATCGGCGGATCACCCGCCGACGTTGGCAAAAGAAGTTGTACCCGACATGGGAGTTGGGTTGAGTTGTTCATTTCATCCGCCTTGGGGAGACCAAGGCGGATGTTTTTTTTAATTGTCTAATAGGAACTTATCGTCGTTAAGAGGCTACGCAAGGCGGGATCGTTGATGTTGCGATCAGCAATTTCCTTAACGGCCGTTTCCCAGTCATCCACAAAGGCCTTTTTCGTCGGACGCAAAGTTGAACGGCACTGAACGGGAAATTTCCCCTGGATGGTCGTTGTTGGTGCTTCCACCTTGATCGGCGGTTCAACCTGGTTCCCATCGAATTCCAAATCATATGAAAATTCAATTTCGCCTTCATACTGCCGCGAACCAAGATGCTGAAGGTTCATCACGGCCCGGTAATTCTTAAGGTTAAAACCGAGTTTGGCGGGAATGAGCTCTTGCTGGGTTGAGGGATCTTTCATTCCTTCAAATTCGAGATAAAAATACTCCGAGTCGGTCTTACGTTGAGCGGCTTCAAAGCGTAGGGACTGATCGGGCCCGACCTTCTTGAGTTGCCAATCATGAACGGTCACTTCCTTGCTGAGGAGAGAAGCTGCCGGATAGTGAAGGGCAAAGTTAGTCCGCAGCGCGAGACGAGGAAGGAAATCGCCCGCTTTTCGGGAGTCCCAAAACACTTCATCTGACTCGGACCGATCGGCTTTGGCATCATCCCACATATCCATCACATTACTCCAATCGAACTTCCAGTCAGGAAGCGCGCCGCTGGAGGTGGTCAACTGTGAGGGTTGAAAGCGTTCGGCGAATTCGCGTTCCGGCAAATAGAGGATTCCCTTGCCAGTTGGGCGATTGAGGATCCAGGCAAAATCCTTGTCATCATAGAAGCTGAGTTCCCTTTGCAAGGTTTCGGGATGGTGATTTTTGATCCTTTGAATGGCTTCCGCGGTCTTAACTTTTGGCGGGTAAGTTGATGGGGTTTGGTCCATGGGTGTGCGGCAGACGAGGTTATCAAAGGTCATCACATTTAAGACTAAAATAGCCCAGTAGCGGGCCTGGTAATCGGTTTGCTCAGTGACTCCGATTCCTAAGAAGTGGGCGACTTCGTGGAGCAGGCGAACTTTGGTTTCAATCAAGAAGGGGCTTAAATGTTCGTCGCTGAGCACACTGGCTACCACCGGCGCCATTCGATCATAGTAGCCTTGGGGCACAATGATGCGCTCGGCTCCCTTCGCATCTTTGCGGTAGTCCATGGTCAATGGTTTGCCGTAGCGTTGAGCGGGTTGGCCGGGTTGGCGCTCGAGACGCTCAATGAGTTTGGCCATGCGTTCATTGCTCCAGCCCGTGGGTAGAGCTGCCACCAGTTCGGGCGAAGCCGCTCTTAAGGACTGTGCCAGCTCTTTACTCGCGCGATCGAGGATGTACTCGGCGCTCTCATTCTTAAATCCGCCGCCACCGCTTGAGGTTCCCTGGGCAGTCGGCTGGGGATGTGGCTGGGGGGCCGCCGAAGGTCCTGGGGCGGGAGAGGCCAGAAATTGGCGTTTTACGACGGTCTTTGTACAACCGCTAGCCAGGCAAAGGCCGCCAATTAGAAATAATAAGGTCTTAATTAGTGTTCTCATCGCTTAACTCCTTAGTTTCAAATGCCGTTCCAAAAGGACCGCAGTCCCTGGGCAATAACGCAACGCAGTAAGTTGTAGTTGAAAAGCGATCTCGCCGATAGATTTAGTTAATTAAAAAATACTCAAATAAATAAGTAAACACTAACATAGTAAGCTTAAATATCTAAAACGCTTGACTTTTTTAATCGTCAGTTAGAGCCTATTTCAAGCCGTCAATCTCCTCAAGGGGTTATCTATTGGCATCGGACAATCAGGATCCGCAAGAGCCCCCTTCGCCTCGCTCGTGGCCCTCGAGCGACCTTAAGAAACAGCTCAGCGAGCTCCGTCAGGGGCATATTCATATTCCGGTTCTTAACATCGACTACGATGTGCCAGACGAGGTGAAGTCGACTCATCACTGGCTTAATCGAATCTTTGTTTGGGTGGGGGCTTCATTACTTGGTTTGGTAGCGGTCTTGATGTCGGTGTTTGCCGACGGCGCGATGGAGGCCTTTCAGCAGGTGACTCAGCGCTATCCCTGGAGTCCTCTTTTGATTACTCCCCTGGGGTTTCTGGCGATTCGTCATCTGGGCCGAAAGTATTTTTCGGGAGCTGAAGGATCGGGTATTCCCCAGGTCATAGCCAGTTTGCAGCCGGAGTGTTTAAAGGCAGATCAGCTTTTGAGTTGGCGAGTCGGGATCGGCAAGCTCATCGGTACAACTCTCGGGCTTCTTTGTGGAGCTAGTATTGGGCGCGAAGGACCGAGTGTGCAGCTGGGGGCCATTGTGCTTAAGAGTTTTGGCCGATTCCTGCGAGCGCCGATTCTTTATTCGCCCCGATCCTTGGTGCTGGCCGGCGGAGCCGCAGGGGTTTCGGCCGCGTTTAACACTCCCATCGCGGGGATTGTCTTTGCCATAGAGGAGCTGGGTAAGTCGTTTTACGAGAAGGAAACCTCCGTGCTCCTCATGGCTATCGTAGTTTCAGGAATGACCGCACTTTCCATCAGTGGACAGTATTATTATTTTGGTGTCGCGACGGCTTCTCTCTCGGGGCTGGATCTGGCCTATGCGGTGCCGGTGGGAGTCGTTGGTGGTGCCTTTGGTGGTTTTTTTAGTTGGGCCGTTGTGCGTGGAACAAAAAAAATGGATCAGCTGGCGGGACGCCCTTTGTATGTTTGGGTGACTCTCTTTGGGCTCGGCGTTGCATTGCTGGGGTACACCAGTGATGGGGCCACTTTTGGTACAGGCTATGAACAAGCCCGAAATTTACTTTCTCACCCAGCGGGGTTGACGGCGTTCCCCATCTCCAAAATTCTAGCGACGCTACTGTCTTATTTCTCGGGGATCCCGGGAGGTATTTTTTCTCCCACTCTGTCGATTGGTGCCGGCATCGGCTCAAGCCTCGCCCATTTTTTTGAAACCCCTCACTATCAATCCTTTGTCCTGTTGGGGATGGCGGCCTTTTTTTCGGGGGTGATTCGCTCACCCATTACGGCGGTCATTATTGTCTCTGAGATGACCCACAATCATAGTCTGTTGTTTCCTTTGCTGCTCGCCGCGCTGTCATCTTACGGTACGTCCTTTCTCGTCCAAAAGGAGTCACTTTATATGGCGCTGGCTCGACGGTATTTGCCATGAAATTTTTCGAGACCTTGACGCTTGCTCTAGGTCTCGCTCTCCTGGGATGCTCGGAGGCCAAATGGTCCAAATCCGAGCTGGCATTTTTTGAAGCTCGTTCGACCCCATTGCGGCAGTGGGCATCGAATCAGTTCGGTTGGTATCCCGAGGCCTCTAGCCGCGCTTTCTTGAAGACCTACAAGCCGCGCATTTTTATTGGCCCGCAAAACTTTGGGCCTGTCGACTTTTATGAGAGCTATTTGCCCCAAGCAGAATTGTTCGACTGGAGAGGGCACAAGATCTTATCCGGCGTCAGTCGTTTGGAACTCAAGAATTCCGAACGTCAGCCTGGCACCACTTTGCGAGTTAAGTCGCAAGCCCAATTCTGCCGGGGTGTCGATTGCCAAAATCGTAAGGCTCGCGGCTATGCGCGCTTGGATTACGACTCGGCCGATTTAGGCGAGGGCCGCGATCTGCATTTTATGGTTTTGACTTACCAATTTGTTATTCCCTATCGGGGCCTGCCCAGGGGATTGAGTCGACTCCAAGAATGGGTGGCTGAGCGCTTGGGCGATCCTGAGCGATGGTTGGAATTTGATCATCAAGTGAGGATTCAGATTCTCGTGGGCGGTGGCGGTGGTCCGCCCCTGCTCGTTTTGATCTCGCATCCGGGGTATTTTCGGAGTTACCTCGTAGGGCGAGATATCAAGTGGGATCCCGAGAGGCCGGGCCTCGATATTTGTTTGGCCGAGCGAAGTAATCAACCTTACCCTTGTCCCGAAGTTGGGACGAAAAGGTTTGTTCCAGTGGCGTTGTTTCCAGAGGAGGAAATGGAATTTCTCTTTGCCCGAGGCCAGGCCAAAGGGTGGTTGACCGGATTGGACGAAGTCTTAAATTCGGCGGGGGGAGCCGTCCCCATTGATTATGACCTTGCCTATCTACCAAATTTAGATCCCCTCAATGTGGCGTGGATCGGGTTGGGTGCGCCAGCGGGCTGGCGAAACTGGCGGGCTCGGCTTATGAGCCTGAACAACTCTGGGTTGGAGTTCATAAATCCTCTTTCCCTCTCCCGACCGTTTGATTTGGCTCAGTTTTTTTCCTTTGAACCCAATGATGCAGTGGGTTTGAGACTGGCCAGCGAACAAAAAGCTTCCCTCAGTGACCCGGAGTATGATTTTTATCCGACGTTGCGGTGGAACTCACGGAGCATCATTAAGGCTTTGACGTCGGATCAGCCTTGAGGCTCGAGGGGACAGGCCAGAGGCCACAGCAAACTTCATTCAATTGTTGGAGCGAGAAACTGTGTCGGTAAAGATTCTTTTGAGTTTAAGTTTGGTCTTGGGTTTTTATCTTGGCGTTCAGGTGGGAGGACCGTGGTGGTCTGAGACCCTCTTTGCGTCGGCTCGGACCTATCAATTGGTCTCACCGCCGATCGAGAGCCGC
>JADZEO010000094.1 GCA_020850475.1 Bdellovibrionales bacterium
AATCCAGAGTCAAAAGGCCCGCAGGTCGGTCGGTCTTGAAGAAACTCTTGAGACTCTGGTGAACCACTATTTGGCCAAGTGCGATCCGCTGGAAGTGGCCAAGCGACAACTTCTGCGCGGCAAACTCGGCCACGCACCAAAAGCAGATGAATCGCTCGGAGTTGAGGGTGGTGTTGCCCTCTCGGAGACTTTATCGGGAGCTGCGCAATCAACGGCGGGACCAACGGCGCACCCAACTGCGGGACCAAGGGTGCGATCAACTGCGGATTCAGCCGCGAAATCAGCTGCGGAATCTCCTTCGCAATCAACTGCGGAAAAAGTCGGCAATCAACAGGTCTTAAGACTTGTTGCCGAAATGGGTGCGTCAGACCGGACGCCATCGCCAGCGCCGCCGTCGCCACCGCCTGAGGCGACGACGCGGACACGGTCGAGGAGGGAGGGGCGCGGGCGGGAGAACAGGCGACCACTGCCTGCGGCGATCAAGCATCGGGTGTATTTGAAATTTCAAGCCCGTTGCAGTCATGTTGATTCGCGAGGGGAGCGGTGTCGTGAAACCAAGTTTTTGGAAATTCACCATCTCAAACCAATTCGCTTGGGCGGGAGTGATCGCTTCGAGAATCTCACTTTGCTTTGTTCGGGACACCACCAGGGGATTCACCTCGGGTAAGTGGGTCCACCCCGACACCGATTCTGACTCTGACTCAGACTCTGACTCTGACACTGACGCCGACACCGACGCTGACACTGACACTGACACTGACACTGACACTGACGCCGACACCGACTCTGACTCTGACGCTGACGCCGACGCCGACACCGACTCCCACGCCGACACAGGTAGGGTCGCGCCCAAAGCGGTGGGGCCACACGAGCCAAAGGGGGATCACGCCAAAACAGGTGAGACCACGCGAGCCAAGCGAGATCACAGGTATTTAGATGAGAGTGCGTCATGACCATCACAAAAATTGGGTTCACTGTGCAAGATGGCGATGAGTGAAAATCGGGTAGCCAGGAATTGGGGGGTGGGCGATGATGGAGTGGTCCGGGCGGATAGTTGGTCTTGGTAGGTTGTTGGTCGCTGGTGGATGGTTAAACTGGCGGGCGAGGGGGACACTTTTGAGGCCCCAAGGAGAGAACAGATGCTTCAGTATGCGCTTCGAGTCCTAATTACGGCGGTGTTGGTGGTGGCAGTGGCAGAGGTGGGCAAACGCTCGACCTGGGCGGGGGCTTTGTTGGCTTCTTTGCCGCTCACCTCGATATTGGCATTGAGTTGGTTGTATTGGGACACGAAAAGTGTCGAACAAGTGAGTCGCATGTCCTCTTCAATCTTTTGGTTGGTGGGGCCGTCGCTGATTTTCTTCTTGGTTCTCCCTCTGCTTTTGAAGTGGGGGGTTCACTTTTGGGGAGCGCTCGCGCTGGCGAGTGGGGTGATGGCGGGAGCCTATTTGGGATTTGTTAAAATTCTCTCGCGCTGGAGCCTTTAGAGAGCCGAGGGCGACGGGTGTTTGAGGTGCCGAGGGCGACGGGTGTTTGAGGTGCCGAGGGCGATGGGTTTTGAGGTGCCGAGGGCGACGGGTGTTTGAGGTGCCGAGGGCGACGGGTGTTTGCAGTGCCGAGGGTGATGGGTGTTTGCAGTGGCGAAGGTGATGGGCATATAAAATGCCGGGGGCGACTGGCATTTAAAATGCCGGGGGCGTACGGGCAGGTACAACCCCCGGCTAAGGGAATGGGTTTGGTTATTGAGGACTCGGGGTTGAGGAGGAATTTAAATAAAAATCTTTACCAACCGACGAGGGCAAGTGAACAACATCACTGGGACCCTCCATCGAGTTCACGGGCGCGGTTGAGCACACGATGAGCACGGCGCTCAATGGCATCTAGATATTTGCTGGCATCCCAGCGCACCTGAATCTTATTGCGCGAAAATTCTTGGGTGAAGATTGCGCCGTCGCCGGCGGTGGGGGCGAGGGTCGGCAGGCGGTAGGCAGCCATCCGCTCGCGGAAGGCGGGAGTACAGATCTCATTGACATAATCATGGGGCTGTTCCGCCGGAAACTCGAGGCGCGGGGTAACGCCCTGACGGTAATCGGCGTAGCTCCGAAGGTGCTCGACAAACCACGGATATTTATTAGCCAGAACCGGCGCGACAATCTGGCGACTGGTGGCCAAGTGACCTTGCAGGCGCAACTCACCTCGCACAAAGCGGATGGCTTCAACGGCGGTGTGGGCACTGATGAGATACTTTCCCTCGGCACAAGCAAAACTGAGAAGAGCCAAGTGCAAGTCGTCCGGTTCACCGATTAAAAAGAAGTAAGTGTTTTCGGCACTGTCTCGTTCAGACTCCCGCTGTTGGATGCCAAAGACATCTCCAACCCGAATACAGATTCCAACGCAACTGTTACGTGCGGACATCCCAGTGCCGACGCCGATATTCATGAGTTGCGGCTCAACCCGGATCCAACCTTCGGAGAGATCAAACTGCACAACAGCGGCGATTCCAAACGCATGGGCCGGGGAGGATTTGAGACTCAACCAGGGAAGCGTCAACATGAGGGCCGCGGCAACAAGTCGGAGTGGTGAGCAGCGCAATTTCATTGGCGACCTCGCGATTGAGGGTTGCTCCCGCGCTCGTTGAACCAACGCTCGGTCTCCGCATCGAGAGCCCTTAGGTAAATTTCTTGGCGCTTTTGACTCAACTGTTGGTGAAAGTCATAGTTGCGGTCGAGGTTGGCCTCTAAGAACGCAATGCGCTTGTTGAGAACCTCTAACCAAGACATTTTCTCTTCGACTTCCATTCCCTTTGCAGCGGATTCAAAAAGACTGCGCACCACGCGCTCACGGTAGGAGGGAAAGGGCATGGGCATAATACCCATGGATCCTACCATGTCAGCGTAGGCGTTACCCATTTCGCTAAAAGCCTTGCGCGCTTGATCGGCATAGGGGCGACGCTCGGCAAGTGTGGCGCGTAAATCACGATCGTCTTCGGTGATCTCGGCACGGATGCGCTGTTTTTCTTTTTCGATGGCATCAAAGATGTGAGTCGGAAAGAAGTCGGTCGGTTGCACCGAGGCTTGAACCCGGTCAAACAGAGGATTGGCGCCTTCGTTGAGCTCGCGCACCAGGCGAGACATAAATTGGGCATCATAGGTGCGTCCCGAGAGGTTGTAGTGGGTTTCGCCAACCCCCATCACGCGCAGATACTCATGGTAAATGGTGCCGAGCGCGACGCGAATGTTGCGAAGCTCGTTTTGAAAGCGCTGTTCATCCACTTTAATCATGCCGAGTTGAAAGTCCTTGGCGATTAATTCCTGGGCCTGGGCTGAGGTAAAACCTTTGGCTACGAGCTCCTGGCGCACTTCTTCAGGGTTCAAAAAAAGTGCAGTGACGGGGTCGCCATGGCGATCATGCAGAGGGCCTTCGACCATCACCACCTTGGTGCGATCAACGGCCTGGAGAAACTGCTCCACCGGAAGCCGGTCGCGCACCTGAACGCGCTGTGATTCATAGGGTTCCATGAGCATCTCGCGATGGAGTCGATACCCCAAATGGACAAAGGCGAGGGCGTGCCCATTTCCGCCAGAGCCCGTCCAGTTCCCGGCACTTTGTTGGCCCGTTTTGACCTCACGCGGTCCGCGGATGACCGCCTCTCGAACGACGGCCTCTCGCCCTTTACGTTTAATCTCGGCGGCAAGGTTTTGGGCGTGGCTCAGGTTCACCAGCAGGGCGTTGGCAGCAATGGCTACGAGGGTAAGGGCAATTTGGGGGCTCATGGGGCATTCTCCTACGTCTTGGCAGGCGCTGTAACGCGCTGTTTCTATGCAATTAACGTACAGCATTAGTACCCTCAGGCAAGTTTACTGTAAATAAATTTATTGGAAAAAATGGTTAAAAAAGTTTACTATTAGGAAACAAATAGGGGTGACTTTTGTGGTCTTTGAATTTCTTGATTATAGAGAGTTTTTAAGGTCTTGGATCAAGGATCAGCGCCAAAAAGGACAGCGCGTTACTTTCCAATGGTTGGCAGAAAAAGTGGGAGTGCAGAAGTCCTACTTCTCCAAGATCCTCAACGGCGACGCCGAACTGAGCGCCGACCAAGCCTACCTGGTGTCGCAGACCCTTAATTTGAGTGAAGACGAGTCCCATTACTTTGAACTCTTGGTGGAACACGAGCGCACCGGCGTGCAGTCGCGGCAGGCCGTCTTGCGCCGCAGATTGGAGCAAATGCAAAAGCAATTTTTGCTGAGCAGTGCTCATCTCAGTAAGTCCTTTTCGTCGGCAGAAGGTCTTGAAGACTATTATTTGAATCCCCTCCTACAGGTTTTGCACATCGGAGCCACTCTCAAAACCGGGGATGAATCAACGGCGGCGCTCGGTAAAACTCTCGGACTCACCGGTGAGCTGACTCAGGATTTGCTGTCGCGCCTTGAGGAATTGGGAGTGCTCAAAAAGGAAGAAAAGCATTGGGTGAACCAAATGCCGGGAATTCATCTCAAACGCGAACATCCACTGACCAAGTTAAATCACTACTTGATGCGAGCGATGAGTTTGTTTCAACTCATGCGCCGCCCCTGGCAGGAGTCCTACACCTTGTCGGTGACTTTCTCGGCCGATGATGAAGCACAACTTCTCATCCAAAAGGAATTTCAAGGTTTCCTTAAGCGAGTGGAAGGAATTGTTGGCCAGGCCCGCAATGACAAAGCCTACCAAATTAATTTTGATCTCTATCCGTGGACTTAACTGACTTTGGCGGGAATTGAGCTTAGTTCTCGCGTGGCCTCACCTCTGCAGTGAGAGCCAAAAATTGACACGTCAAGCCTTCATTTTTTCAAGTCCTCGGCTTTTTTCGTGGCAGCCGCGAGCCTCTTTGGTAAATCGACACGAACATTATAGACAAGGGGTATTTCATGGCGATGCTGATGCAGTGGTCGATCGTGCTGTTTTTGTGTGTGGCCGTACTAAGTTGCGGTGGCGGCGGAGGCTCGGGTTCTAAAGCTCCAGCAACTCCGCAAACTCCTGAGCAAGCTTTGGCCCGCTTGTCGCCCGAGGATCGCAAGACTTTTGAGACCTGGAAATCAAACATCGTTAAGAGCTGTAATGCGACCGAAGTCTTTATGGGCGGCAGTGGCCTCGGTGAATCGGGACTTGATCCTGCGGTGCTCGTGCAAAATAACGAAAACTCATTGATCGTTAAGGGGCCGCAAGGTGAGCAGGTGTTCTTAGGGGGGATCGCTGGTTTCTCGGGCGAAAGCAATTCCAAGCACGAACATTCCATCTCCATTAATGGCAGCAGCTATTCGGTGCAGGCCGAAACCAAGCGCTCAGGTTCGTTCTGCGAAGTGTTTTTGTTTGGCCAAAAAGTTTACGAGACCCATATTGCGCGAAGCATGGATGTGGTGGGCTTTTGGCAGCCGGGCTTCCAGACCAAGGCCAGCGTCGGAACGGTGAACATTCGTCGTTCAGCGGATCCGCGCTATGGTCAGCTCGAAGGTCATCGTTTTGTTGAATCCGTTTTTGATATGCAAATGCCTCGGCCAGAGGCACTCGCGGTTTTGGCGCGACACTTGGGCTTTACCGCCGAGGAGACTCAACGACTGTTTCGTCTGCAGAACGCGCGAGACTTGATTAGCCTGCGGGTGATGGGGGCGGAGCCTTCGTTGTGGTTGAATGCCAGCTTTCCCGAGCTGGTCGCCCCAACGGAATTGCTCAAAGAAATTCGTCCCGGTGGCGTGGGCGTGTTGCAACTCGAAATTCAACGACGTCTGCCGCAAACCACCTATGGCAAGCAGACCAATACCGCTGATGCATCGGCCAGTAAGTGGCTGGCCAGTTTTCGCTTGAGCGCTGCTGAGCCGGGCGACAACACGCGCTTTAAGTTTGAAATGACTGAGGTTCAGTACCAAGGCTTGGTGACCGGAGGGGCAAACCTCGCAGCACAGTGTTTTACTGATCGAGTGCAAATCCTCGCGCGCATGGCGAATCCCGGCCAAGCGCAACAGCGCGTGGTGCCCGCCTTTGCGCAAGCCCTCGATCCTTGCGAAACGCTGATGCCGGAGCTTCATAAGCATTTGCGCACCAGTGGGCAGTTGCAGCGTTTGCTGGGGGCGGTGTTGAGTTCCATCGTGCCGTCTCGGCAAGCCGACTATGCTGGTTGGGCGAGTGAGCTTTATTCGATCGCCTTGGCGGTTCTTGAGTCGGGAAAAAATCTGCAGCCCGAACTCGATCCGACCGGTCGAGTCCGAGTGATTCAAGATCTCGCGCTTTATTTAGAACACTTGCGGCTTGAAATGACCCGAACCCCACAACTTCGTGAGGCTTTGCGCTCCGAAGTTTACAGCATGGGTTTTGATTGGGCCCTGGCCGGTGAACGAGTGGGTCCTGGGCACGCCACCCGCATTCTGCAGGTGGGTGAGTCCGTGGTGCGAGACTTTTCTGCTTCAACGCGAGCTTTGTTAACCAACTTAGGACGCGATCCTCGTTCACAAGAAGAGGCTTTGAACTTCGCCGAGCGGATGACTCCCGAGTATCGGGCCGAGGCCTTGAGCACTTTGGCCGTGGCCCGTGCACTGAACTATGCCTTGTGGGAAAATGAATTTCACAACCAGATCTTGCAAAAGCGTCCGACTCAACAAGAAGTCCGCGACTGGGGACAGCGGTTGCGTGGACTTCAGGGTCAGTTGAATCAATATCCACGTTTGGCTTCGGAGCGCGGCGAGTTGGTTGAGATGGCGCTCACCTGGCTTCGTCAAGGAGAAGGAACCGAGCAAGACGTGGCTTGGGTTCTGGCTGGCCTTAACAACGCCATTGATCCCTTTCAGGCGAGCACTCGTCAGTTGATTCGCGATCTCAAACGATCATTGGCGCAAAATCGCCAGGCGGTGGCTTTTGCTCATGGATTGACTCCTGAGTATAAGAATTTGGCCCAATCAATTGTGGTGAATAGTGCGGCGATCGGCATGAAAGAGTTGGGCGAGCGGCTGATGCAGAATGTGCTGCAAGAGCGCCCGACGATTGAGCGGATGCGCGAAATGGCCGAGACCATGGCGGCCGGAATGGAATTCTCACAACGCGAAAAGGCTCGCGTGGGAGCTGACTCCGACTTTTTTAATGATCGTCACCTCAAAGAGGTCTTAGAGCGGGCAGTGAACGAGGCTTGGTCGCGCGCGGATTTTATCACTCTTGAGCACATCACTGAGTTGGGTCGGCGCAAATCCCAGTGTGACAACGGCTTCAACAAGGGAGCGAGCTCTGTCGCCCAATGTGTGGGACTTGGCTGGTTTAGTCGCCAGTCCGGACGTTTCCTTGATCTGCGGTTGGACCGCATCCATGGCGCCCTAGCAGTTGATTTTGTGGGCTATCTCAATTTGCTCCAGCCTGATTTCGATTACTCAACCGGCCGTCGCGAATTACTGGGTGCATTCTTTGGATCTTTTGATGTTCTGTGGAACAAATGTGATTTGGCCACCATCCGCGCGCGGCGGGATCAATTGCGCCAACAAGTCCACGGCTACAAAAATGCCCCGGATACTCTCAAGCGTTGGGAGTGGGAAAAAGTTCTGCGCGAAACGGTCAAGAATTGCCCTTAATTGTCGCGTCACTGGGTCCCGCCCAAGGCAGGGACCCCGAGTGGCGGTTCGAGCCACAGGACTAGGGCTTTTCTCTCGTCCATGTCAGTTTGAAGTCGACCGGGGCTTGGTCCTTAATGGGGACGCCCAGCAGAGTTGGCAGCTCAATTTTGTAGGAAGTTAAGATTAAAGGGAGCTGCCCACTCACCGTGACTGTGTCCGCCTGCTCTTCAACTTTGATTGCCAAGTGATCATAGTCTTGGCTTTGCCCCGCAAATTCCACATGAGCCTTGGAGACTTGGGCGCTGACGTTGAGTTCACTTGGGAGTTCAACTCTTACAACGATCATGGGATGAAGCGCACCCTTGGTGGTCTCGAGCATGTGTGCATCGCGGTTGGTATCGCCGGAATCAAAACTCTTGACCGGAATGCCAATCAGAAACTCGCACGCCTTGGCGTCGCAACGACCTTTGCCTTTGGCTTGTTGGCTGGTGCCCGTGAATTTCTTAAGCACATAGGCGATGTGGTAAGTGAGCTCGCTGCTTTTGAGCTCCCAATTGCCCGCAAAAGATTTGGCCTGGGCTGAGAGAGAGAGCACTGGAGAAGTGGCAACTAGGGCGAGCGTCGATAACAATAACTTCCTCATGGGCGACTCCTAAAATTCAAAAGAGACGGTGACGGCGGAGATCAACAGCGAGACGGCGGTAATACCAGCAAGGTCCTTGTGATATTCTTCAGGTCCATCGAGCTTTTCGCCCTTCTCGAATTTTTTCGCCGCCATATAACCCAAAATGGGGGTGAGAATCATGCCCGGCAGGTGAATCCACACCAGCCGCCGATGCCAGGCGGAACCACCCTTTACTTTTTCGTCCTTGAGTTCGGGGGCGGCCCACGCGGTGTAGGCGGCCGCCGCATAACTAGTAAAGGCCAGGCCCGCCATGTAGGGATGCTCGGGCGGCAAATCTCCTTCGCCTCCACTTAAGGTGGCAAGCGCCATCGTCCCGGCGCTCACGAGTCCCCAGATCTGGTGCTGCTTTAAGTAAAATCGTCGCTCTTCAAGTTGTTTTTGCGTCTCGGGCGAGGCTTTGGTGTCTTCACTGGTAAAGCCCAAGTCTTTGAGATCCAAAGGTTGGCTCTGGTCGGCGAAGGCGAGGGGTCCGCTCGTCACGAGAGCAAGAATCAAGGCGAGTCGAGTGAAGCAGTTGGCAGATATTTTCATTGAGGTCTTTCCTCTTGTAACTGGGTAAAAAGACTTCGGGCAATCTATCATGGCTCGAGGTTCTCTTGGTAGATGATAGTTAATTGAGAACGGATGTCCCAGGTTTGGTTTGTGGCTCGGCGCAATGTCGGTCAGCGTAACTTGGTCAGCAAATCTTATTTTTTGTTGCCCATGGGGAGTGATCACATACAATTCAGCTTCTGGGCTAAACTTTTAGGTGCTCCCAAAGCGTCCAATGGACATTTTGGGAGCACCTCAATATTTGGACCAAGTCAGAATTGTAATCACCCATGGGGGGTCAACAAATGAAGCAAGGGTTATTGGTGTTATCGATGTTGAGTTTGGCAGCTTACGCTGGCGAGCACGGCGGCAAAAAAATGGAACATGGTGGGCAAAAGGTGGAAGGCGAGTCAACGACTGCCCCGGGCGACACGGCTGAGGCGGGCGGCGAAATGATGGGCGAAGGTTGTGGCGAAATGAAAGACAAAAAAGACCACAAGGCTTGCATGGAGAAAATGAAAGGCAAAAAAGGCTCGGGCAAAAAGCCAGCGGCCAAAGAAGAAGCGGCCCCCGGCAAAGCGGATCAAGGGCAAGTGATGCCGCAGCCAAAAAACCAAGTGACAGTCGAGCAAATCAAAGCCGCGTTAACTGAGTACATTGCTCAACACACCGATGCCTCCGGCATTTATAGCTACATCGATGTGGATCGCAACAACCAGCCGATGAAGCTCAAGTTTGTAAAAATCCACGATCCGGTTCGCTTCATGGAGAAAAAGGGCCAGTATTTTGCGTGCACCGATTTCGAAGTCACGGGTGAATCCGGCAAGCTCCACGATCTTGACTTCTGGATGGTCCCGACCGCGACCGGTCTCGAAGTGGTTTCGACCAAAGTGCACAAGGATCCAGTTAAAAAAGCCAAAGCTTGGGTGAAAGTTCCCCGCTACACCTTCGAAGGTGAAGAGATGGTGGGTGTGAATTGAAGACGACGGCACTTTTCTTGATTGGGTTGAGTGCCGCAGTACTAGGGGGGCCTTGTTCTTGGGGCGCCCCCACACCTTTTGATGCGTTCATGAATTCTCAGCGCTTGGAGTTTACCTACCAGGCAACAGTGGAAAAGCCGTCGGTGGGCGAGGTGCGCCTGTGGGTGCCATTTCCAATTGAGGACAGCGAACAGCGCGTGATTTCTTATAAAATTAAAACTTCGCCGGCGATCCAGCAGGCCGGACAAGTTACAACGGAAAAAGCCTACGGCAACAAAATGCTTTATTTTGTTCTCCCGGCCAAAGAGTTTGTGGACCATCAGTCGGTGCAGATTGAAGTGACTTATCAACTTGAACGTCACCCAGGAAAAACTACTAAGCTCGGTCAGCTGGAGAAGAAGCCGGCCTTGTCGCCGGATCTTTATATGCAGGAAAATCCTTGGCTCAAATCCAATGAGACCATTCGCGAGATGGCGATGAAGGCGATCGCGGGGGCCAACTCGGATCAGGAAAAGATTCGCGGCCTCTACGACCATGTTTATGACCTCATGACTTATAACAAAGACGGTAAGGGTTGGGGGCGCGGTGATCCAGTGTGGGCTTGCACGGCCAAACGGGGAAACTGTACGGACTTTCATTCGTTGTTGATTGCCATGGGTCGCCAGGTGGGTGTGGCCGGTCGGTTCGAAATTGGGGTGCCGATTCCGAGTCACTTAACCGAGGGCGAGATTCCCGGATACCACTGTTGGGCGCGGATGTATGACCGTGACCACGGCTGGCTGCCGGTCGATGCCAGTGAAGCCAAAAAGGCCGGTGCTCGGGATAAGTACTTTGGTCTAATTCCCAGTGATCGCGTGGCGTTTTCCGTCGGGCGAAACCTCACCTTAGAGCCACCTCAAGCCGGTGGGGGACTTAATTTTTTTATTTACCCCTACGCCGAAGCGGGCGGAGTGCCCCACACGGGATTGCAACAGAAGTTCTCTTTCCGTCGACTTTGATCTAGGGACCTTCAAGGCGATTTCACCGGAGAGGCCCTTAAACTGGTCTTGCCCCCGTCCAGGTGCACCGAGCTAAAATAGGGTCACAAGCGGACGTAAACTGAATACACAACAATGTTATGCAACTGGTAACGCATCGGTGATGCAGCTGAGGTGATCGTCCATGACGAACTGGCTTTCCAGGTTTGGGTGTGTCGTCGCTCTTTTATTCGGGGCCGTTACGGCTAAGGCCAACGTCGTTGGCGTTGATACGCAAAATTTTAATCCGATCACCAGTGGCCTTGATTACGTCACAGTTCATTCTTCGAAAACTTTGGAGCCGGGGATTTTTAACCTGGGCGTTTTTCTTAACTACGCCGTTAACAGTTTGCCTAATTACGAAAACGTCTCCAATCAAACCCGCACCAACGTGGTTGACACCTTGTTTTCCTCGGACCTCAATGTGGGCCTTGGTCTTACGCGCAATTGGGACGCCGGGTTTAGTATGCCCCAGGTTCACGCTCAATCGGTCGATAGCGATGTGTTTCGCGGCGAATTTGAAAACACTGGAATCACAGAATTTCGAATGAATACCAAATTGCGCGTTTGGGGAGACCCGACGGAAGGTGGCGTGGCTCTGGTTGCCACCATGAATCTGAATCAAATTGAAGACAATCCCTTTGCCGGAACTAACCCTGGGCCCACGCTTAACTTTGAAGCTGTGTGGGACCGCACTTGGGGGGCGACCAGTGCCTCGGTCAACTTGGGCTACCGGTTGCGCGATCCGGGCGATGCGGTGGTGGGCGTTCCCGTCAACCCCTTTGGTGATCAGTACATTGCCTCAGTTGGCGTGAGTCACCTGCTCGCGAGTTGGGACACCAAATTGATCGGTGAGGTTTACGGGAGCTTTCCGGCTGAATCGGATCAGCTGGCATCCGACCGCGACCTCACATCGGCAGAGTTGCTCGTGGGAATCAAAACTGACATTCGCCACAATTTGGCCTTTCACGCGGGGGCTGGAACGGAAGTCATTCACGGCACGGGCTCGCCCGATTGGCGGGTTTACACGGGACTCAATTGGAACTTCGGACCCGTCTTCACGAAAAAAGAAGATATGCTCGTGAAGGTGGATAACAGCAAACCGATGGAGCCGATGTCAGGCGAAGGCAGTGATCCTTTTGCAGGAACACCTTCCGGAAGTGAGCGCTTTGTCGCTAAGGATGTGCTCTTTGCCTTTGACTCAGCCGACGTGAATGAAGATTTTAAACAGCTCTTGCGGCGAATGATTGCATATCTAGATCGGCCACCGGGCTTTAAGCAGCTGGTGATTGAGGGACACACCGACTCCGTGGGACCAGCGGAGTACAATCTGGATTTGAGTCGACGGCGCGCCGAGGCGGTCCGTCAGGTGATGATTGATCTGGGCGTGGATGGCAAAAAAGTCAAAGCCGTGGGTTACGGAGAAACCAAACCCATCGCTAACAACGCCAACTACCAGGGGCGAGCCCGCAATCGTCGCGTGGAATTCCGCATATACCGCGAGTAGTCCTGCTCCAACTGACGTTTAAGAACGTGTTCGCGCTCATGATAAGTTCGCATGCGCTCACACTGGCCTTGCTTAAAGGTCCGCTCAGCGCCGTTGATGCTCATGAGGTTGCCCGGAAACTTATCATGGTCGGTGGAGTTGAGGAGCAGATGGCCCAATTCATGGGCATCGACATCGTAGGGCGTGAGGTTGGGCGAGTGAAAGTAAGTCGCAAACTGCGGGTGGCTGGTGGAGTAGTGCTCCGAGAGAACCGCAATCCCATGGGCCTTTTGCACCCGGGGAAATTCCTCCAAGTACAAATTCCCCGGGCTTCTTCGATCGCCCAGAACATAGGCCTGAGCGACGAGTGGGAAGGTATTCTCCTCGTGGTAAACCTTGCGAACATAAAGCAGGGTCACGCCCTTGGCAGCCGGGCCACTTTCTTTTAGCGCGATTTTATCTTTGATACCTTGATCATTAAATCCGCCGTTGATGTCCTGCAGGTTCGGGTCTTCCACTCGCACGACGCCCTGTAAGTTCAGTTGAATGCCGCACGACTGGCGAAAAATCCAAGCCGCATTGTTAAATCGCGCCAGGACTTCCGCTTCCGTCCAGTGCGACTGAGCGACATAGCGAATGCTGACCGGAACTTCAATGAGTTCCGGTTTAGGCTTCTCCGCCCAGGCACTTAAGTTGCCTAAAATTGTGAGAGCGCAGAGGAGGAGTGCGGGATATCGAGACTTCATTGGTACTCTCTCAGTTAAATTGAAGTGTTTGAGCGGGGTGTCGTCCGTTGGTCCGGTGAGCCGGGGTTGGGTCGTGAGGCGCAACCGGAACGCTGATACACCCGTGCCACCTCTCGGTTTTGCTCGCGCAGGGCTTCTTTGCCAGATTCATCCGCCAGGGTGTGCTTCAGACTATTGAGTTGAATGATGGAGGACAGGATTCCACAAGACTCATCGTTAGCCGCAAAGGGTGCAATGGTCGAGCGCAGGCCGTCCTCTAGCACTTCGATCTCGCCCATGTAACCGCAGGCAAAGAGGCGTTTGTTGAGGTCGGCCGTGAGAGTCACGAGGCTTCGCCGGTTGGCCTCGCTCATGACCGTTTGAAAAGTTCGCGCATCCATCGTGGGTGTATTAGCACCTAATAACACCTGTTGATTGCAAGTGCTAAAAATTTGTGCGACGTGAACCCTAACACTCTTGAAGTCGCAGGACTTGATTGCTGGTGCCTGGCGGTGAAAGCTCTCAAGGACGCACTTTCCATGGCTCTCCACCTGAATCGGGCCGCGAGTTTGTGCCCAACTCATGGTTGGCAACACAAGCAGCGCCAGCGTAGCAAAAGCAAGCCGTTTCATCTGAACTCCTTTGGTCACTCGTCACTCTGGTTGGCGTTCGAGCAATTCCCCACCCCGGTTAGGGTTGGGGAATTTCGACTTGCCAGGTGATGGTTATTTTATCGAGGGGTCGCGGCTCAAAAAGGCGACCTTGCACAGGAGTATCCGACGGGAGAATGAGAACCTCGTTGGTTTTTTCATCAAAAACAATTCGATACGACTCAGGCGGAACCTTGGTCCCGTCAGCGCGCTCGATCGTGACTTCGACCAAGGCGCGAGGGCGATCACTGCCTTCGGGTGTGACAATGGCGACGCGTTCGCTTGCGGGGATTTGAAACTTGTCAATGTAGCGGAGCGCGTGGGTGGTGAACTTACCCAAGAATTCCATTGCAACATCAAAGTTTCCAAGCGCCATGTCCATCGCGGTGGAACCGGTCAGTGCCATCAGTTCCAAATAGCCGCGTCCGATTTCGTTTTCGTCAAAATACTGGTCGGTGCCTTTTTCGTGGGGCACGGTCGCAAGATTGGTGTAAACGATTCCGGTGGCGCGCATGGGTTGCTCACCTTTGAATTCACGCAAAGCCTCGTACACCGTGCGCTCCGGCACTTCGCCGAGGGCCGGGCAGTACTTTTTGTGAGCTTCGACTTCGATCGGGTCAAAGCCCTTGATGCCGTTGAATTCGACAGCTTTGCGATTTTTCGGGTGGTAGCGTTCATCATATGATGGTTGTTCACCGGGCTTATACTTGTAGCAAATGTCATTTTCGTCAGCGACAAAGATGACCATCAAAGCGGCATTGGCGCGCATGAACTCATCCATCGACTTGAGGGTTTGCGCCTGGCTGCCCTTAAGGAAGTTGTACAAGCTCAAGAGTCCCAACTCACCGGCGTCGTTGCCTTTCTCGGCTGGGACCTTCTTCATCTTTTCAACCAAGGCCTTGGTGATTTGCTCCAGGGTCATGGTATCTCGACCCTTATTGCCGAGGACGAGGCGATCGCGCCCATTGATCGCAAACAATTTGCCACCATGGGGGCTGTCGGGACTGTGCGCTGGCAAAACGCCAATGCGATAACTGGTGCCGTTCTCGCCGCCCGGCAATTGACGGATGAGTCGCGGCAGTTGCTCGACGATCCACTTGCGCTCGTGGAAAATCGACGTCGAGGTATCAACAACAAATAGTAAGTCGACTTCGGTCGTCACCGGTCCTTCGGGTTGGCGGAACTCGAGGTGCTTGGACTGGTACACTGGTGCCGGAGGCGGTGGCGGTGGCGGGGGCGGAACGGGTGCGGGCGCCACTTCCGCAGGACACGGAGGGCGATTCGGACAATCTTCCACCAGCGGGCGCTCGCCGCGGTCACAAGGATCGACGGGAGGCGGTTGCTCACAAGGATTAACTGGGGCCACGGGCGCCGGGGCCGGTGCCGGGGGAGGAGGCGGAGGCGCCGGGGCCGCAACTGGCGCTGGCGCAGGCGGTACAGCCGGTTGCGGACGGCAATCAGGCCGTCGGCAAGTATCGATCACTTCCTCTCCTCTATATATTACGACTCGCGTCTGGGCTGCAGCCACTGTCGGTGGGTGCGCGCTGGTATCAAAGATAGGGCGCACCGGCTGGCTGGCGCCGGTAACCACGGTTGGGGCGTCGGGAACTTCATGACCACCACCGCGAGGATCCGCCGGACTTTGAGTTGGCAAAACAATTGGGCTGGCAGAGCCCGTGTTAGCGGGGCGTACAGGAGCGGGCGGAGTGCGTTGGGGTTGTACCGGGACAGGTCCGGGAGGAGCTGAGTCCTGATCCGGCTGAACTTTGGGAACGCGAGGCGCCCCTTCTTTTTTTGTCATCTTGGCCTTCTGGCAGGCCGGAAGCGCCAACAAAGTCACTCCGAGCATCAAGCTCAAGAGCCACACGGCACGACGATGTTTGACCGATCCCATAGGGAACTCCTTCATTAACCAACACTTTTTAGGCCACTTCGCTCTCTCAATAGAAAAAAGGACACGAGTGGTTAAGCTGTGCTCACTGCAAAGTCAGGGCTCATTTAGGGAGTCGGTGCCATCAAAAAAATAGATTAAAATCAAATACTTACCGATTACCCAAGGAATAGGGTTAAATTAGGGGGTGTTGAATTTTGAGACGAACTGCCGCCGAAGGTCACCTCGACCTAGAGAGGGATTCGCTCATTCAGTGCACGGGATGAACAGGTTTGTTGACCCTCCTCGAGCCTCTACCTATCGTGAAAGAAACCGCTAAGTGGGGAGGTTCGCTATGGGGAGATCGTGGCCAGTCGTCATCGGGAGCGCCTTATTGGCAGTCACCCTTTTCTGGAGTGAGGGTCAGGCGGCTCCAGGAACTCCTCCCTCGGCGCTGGGGACCCTACCCGCGATGAATGCTCCATCTCTTGCCCCTTCGGGGTGTGACACTCTGCTGGCGCGGCTTGATGCTTATGGATCTTTGGTCAGGCAAAACGACGACAACGTGGTTCAGTATTTGGCCGATCTCGGCCAAATTATTCGCGTGTGGCATGGTCAACTCTCCCCCTTGGAGGGGCGTAACGTCTTTATCGAAAAGGGCTCCTTTGATCCGATTCGAAATACCGGAGACAATGTGTCGGCCAGTTCGGTGACGGTTAAAAAGAACGCCGACGAGTTGGCGATGCTGCTCAAAGAAGTCATGACGGAACTGCCCGGGTGTTTGAAGTAAACAGCTCGACTCAACGCGCTTGTCAATGGCCACCGGATCGAGCTAACATTTGATTCAGCAGAGGGAAAAGCAACATGGCAGGCGCAGAAACAACCGAAGTTTTTAAGTGCACGATGGCGGAGTTTTTCGCCATTGTTTCCGATTACCCCAATTACCCCAAGTTTTTGTCTGAGGTCGCGAAGTGCGAAGTCGTTAAACAAGAAGGCTCGCGCAAATTGGTGGAGTTTCATATTTTTCTCATCAAAAACTTTAGCTACCGACTGTGGATCACCGAAAATCCCGGCAAAGGCATTGAGTGGACCTTCGATTCCGGGGATCTATTTAAAGAGTCCAACGGCTTTTGGCGCCTTCAAGAGGACGGCAAAGGTGGGGTGCGCGCCACTTACGGAGTGGACGCCAAATTCAAGATGTTTGTGCCCGGACCCATCGCCAAAGCTTTGGTGAATGTGAATCTTCCTAACATGATGGCCTCCTACCACAAGCGAGTAAAAGAGCTTTATGGTAAGTAAGCCCAAGTCCGGTAAGACTGAAAACCCTGCTCCTGAGTCGGATGCCTCTGGAGCCGAAGAAGCCGAAGATTTTTTCGGCGAAGCCGAGGGCGAGGGGCGCTCCAAGGGCGTCTCCGAAGCGATCAAGAAGGTCATTTCTGCCGGAATTGGTGCGGCCTTTATGACGGAGGAGAGCATTCGCAATTACTTGGCCGAAGTGCGACTGCCCAAAGATGTGATGAACATGCTGCTCCAAAGTGCGGCCAAAAGTAAAGAAGAGCTCCTCGATCGCGTCGGTAACGAAGTGGTTCGCATTGTCAGTAAAATTGATTTTGTGCAAGAGGCCTCGCGCTTTGTCGAAGAGCACAAATTCAAGATCAGTGCGGAAGTCGAAGTCATCAAAAAAGACAAACGCTAAAACAAAACTCTCAGCGCCCGTCGCGCAGAGCCGCGCACACCCGCTGCAAGGCCAAGTTCACTCCCCGCGTGGGGCAATTGCGCTCGGTGGGTTTGACTTGGCCCTCAGTGAGGGGATTGCCATTGGCGAACAGGCCTTGCAACTGGGGCGGCCGCCCCAGCGGAGAAAAGTCCTGGATCTGATTGCCTGCCAAGATCAGTCGTTCCAGGTGAGGAAAGTGATGAACCGCTTGGGCAAAGACGCTCACGTCGGTAATGCCGTTGTCGTTGGCCTCGAGGCGAACCAGTTCCCGCATACCCTTGAGAAAACCAAGCTTGCCAATACCGGTGTCGCCGAAGTCCAGAACGCGCAACTCCGTGAAAGTTGCCAACACGCCCAGGCTGTGGCGGAGAGGGTTTTTGTTGATGGCGAGTTCCTGAAGGCTCGGCCACCGGCCGCCGGCCAAAAAGGCCAGGGAGTCGAGTTGGTTGTTTGAGACATTTAGATTCTGCAACTGGCGTAAGGCTTTGAGTGACGGCAGTTGGGCCAATTGATTGTAGGAGAGATCAAGTTCTTTGAGTCGCCCCAGCTCGCTCACCACGGCCACCTCAGTTAATTTTGCGGCCGAGACCATGAGTCCTTCGAGTTGCGTCAGCCCACGCAAAGGCGACAAGTCAGAGAGGGGGTTACTTGAAATGTCGAGTCGGCGCAGCTGGCGAAAGTTGCGAATAAACTCGAGGTCTGAGAGCCCCACGTGGTTGAGCTTGAGCGACGCCAATCGGTCGGCTAAGGGTTTTAAGTCCTCGGGCTTCTTAAGGGGTGAGCGAATGAGGCTCAGGCTTTCCAGCTGAGGAGCGGTGAGAAGCAGAGGTAGCCCTAGTTTTTCCAGATCCTGGCGCTCACTCAACTGCAAACTCTTAAGGCGTGGCAAAGTGGTGAGTGGGGCGAGCGAATCCAAATCACTTTCGGCGTTAAACGCCAGCTCGGTGATGCCGCCGAGAAGTTCCTCGACTCGTTCGCAGTTGAGAAACAAATCCCGCTCGGACTCGTGGGGGACTTTGCGCTTGATGGCTTCCAACACCAGAGTGCGAGCCGTCAGCCAACCTGGCTCATCGAGCGCGGTGTCTTGGCACCAATCTTTGAAACGGCGTTTGGGCGAGTGCCCAAGGCGCGGTGGGGGTGGCGGCGTAGGGTTCCAGGAGCTCTGAGGGAGTCGGCGCTCGAAGGTTTGTTCAATCCAGTCAACGTAATGACCGGCAAAGCCGTAGAGAATTTCGCCTTGATCGCAATTGGCCTTGAGCGGAAACAGCGGGTCGGGAGTTTTCTGTAGCGCCCGCGGCGTGAGGGCCACATCAAAGCCGTTGGTAACGCCCGCGATCGCCCAGGTGGTGGGGCCACCCGGCGGGCTTGAGGGAACGGGAAAGTACGCGGGCCCACCGGAGTCCCCATGACAGGCCCCTTGTCCGGGCTGGGCTTGAATGAAGAGCAAGTTCTGAAAAAACGTCGACAGCAAATATTCTTTGAGTTCGACATCAATAAAAAACAGCTGCCCGGCCACCACCTCGGTAAGTGAGGTCGCCCGATTGCCAAAGCCAGCCAGCCGCAGAGGTTGGCGAGGGGCCAAGGCCTCGCGGTTTCGCAAAATTTCGAGAGGCCGAAATCGCGGAAGATTGGGGTCAGCACCGTCTTGATTGGGCAAGGCACCGGCAAATTGCACAACTGCGATATCGAGGTTAGGAAAATAGCTGGTCCAATCGCTCGACCCGGCCACTTCGATGCGACTCACTTCTCGTAGGAGAGAGGGCTGCAAATGATCGGTGTCAGGCCCAAAATAGACTTTAATCGACTTTTGATCGCGGCCGGCCACGCAGTGTTTGGCGGTGAGAATGAGATCACTGGCAATGATAGAACCCGTGCAAAAAACCCGCGAGTAATTGCCCGTGAAGGCCACAAACGCCACGGTGTTGAATTGCCCGGGATGATCGCGCCCCTCTAAACCTTGCGGGACGGGTTGGCCTCCCACCATGGCCTGGGTGCTAGTGCTTGTAGCCAGCAAAACCACCAAGGCGGCCTTGCAAGCTAAAAGTGGAGAGAGAATTTTCACCGCCAGGCCTCAAGAGGTTTTGGGTTGGTTATCAAAATCAAGTGATGCTTCAGTTGATAACCGGAACACCCCAAGCCCCTCAACTTCGACGGCCGGGTCGAAACGGGGTCGGCCTCGCGGGGGCGCATATACACAGAACTCGCCGCCGCTGTCGCAGTCGTTGACAGGTAAATTTTGCTCGCCGAGGACCGAGATTTGATGAGGTTTATAAGTGGGATTTATCCTGGCAAGTGGCGGATCAAGGTCGGGGCGACCGCCAAAAACTCCTAGCCGAAAGTGCAGCATCCTAAAGTGGCGCTTCAGTCCTGTCGAAGAATGAGACATGGTCAACGGAATATTGAGCTTGGTGTGGATTCTCTTGCTGTGCCTTTCGGCGCGTTGTTTGATGCTGACCATTCAGCAGAAAGTCAGTGCCTACGCCCACAGTCCGAGCTACTCAAAACAAGCTCTCCGGGTGGCTCGAGCCTATAAAATTACCGCTTGGCTCGTTCTCACGCTCTTTGTGTTTGCCTCGCTGATACAGTCTTTCTGGCAGACTTTCACGCAAAGTTATTGAGCCGGTGGTGGCGTTGGTGCCGCTGCGGGATCGGTCTGCGGGAGGAGTTGGTACTCCTTGCCCAGGCGATAGCGAAGTTCGACGGCGGGTTCCTCTTCCGGGGGAGAGCTGTCGATATCAGAGGAAGGTGCGGCCCCTGACTCGTCCTTAATGGCGGGCACTTTCAGCAAGGGCTTGCGCTCTTCAAAACGTTTGGCAGCTTGATCAAGAACCGTTTGCCTCTCGTATTGCTCGAGGCGCGATTCAACGGCGTCACCCACTTCGGTTTTGTCGACGGCTTGTTCGGCGGGCTGACTGTGAGTGCCATTGGTGTAGTGGCGCAAGCTCACAAATTGGTCGGGGCGCACGGGCTTGGAGATCGTCGAAAACTCCATGTAACCTTCAACAAACGAAATCAGATTTTCGCCTCGCTCAGGCAGCGTTTTGATGGCGAGACTGAGGTAAGTGAGAAAACGCCACAGCGAAGTGTCCGAGGCTCCGGAGCTGGCTTCGGTGAGTGACATTTCCAAAAACACCTGGTGCAGGAATTCCCGAATGTCGCCACCCTGAAATTTGCTGTCGATTTGAAACACCAAGCGATCCAGGAATTCTTGGCGGAGCAGTCGCTCGCGGCGCTGAAGGATCAAAACTTCCATCTCTTCTTCCAGGGCCTTGTAAACCCGACTCGCCACAGGTGCCGTGCCGCTGTCCTTGAATTCCTGCAGGCGTTGGGAGTTCAGCAGAGTTCGAATCTTGGTATCCACCTCACCGAGTCGGCGGGTGTTTTCTGACTTCAGCGAAAGAGCCTGAGTGAGGGCTTCCTTGCGATCCAGGGCAGAGGCCGTCCCTCCCGCTAAAAGCAGGAACAACAGGGGTAAAATAAGGAAATTCGCAATGAATCCTTTCATCTCAATAGAGAGGGAGCAAAACCCAAGCCAAGGCCTCTAGTAAAAAGCCCTTAGTTTCAATGACTTAGACGTAGCAAGAAGGGGTCTAAAGCGAGTCTTTGGGGGTAGTGACGAGAATCGCTGACAGGTGGCTAGGTTATGCACCCTTTCGTGGGGGTAACAAGCGAAGCGTAACGCACACGGGCCAAACCCCTAGTTTTCCCTGGAAGCCGCTTCCAGATGGGCGTTAGGATTGTGTTGCGAAGTCGGCAAATGATCAAGGTGCGCGACCCTTAGTGATTCAAGGAGGAAGTAACTCATGAAGATATTAGCAGTGTTGTCTCTGATACTAGGTCTGGGTTGGACAACTTCGGCGCGGGCGTCGATGGATGTAACTTGTGTTCACGATGATTGTCTCACCTATGGTTGGAAAATTCGCGACACCAAGAGCTTGGGTCGGGGATTTGTCGAATGTGTCGACGAGGATTGTAAGAAAAAGGGCTGGTACGAGACCTCCATGAGTGGGCAAACCTTTTTGAACGAGTGCGCTCGAGGTGGCTGCTGGGTTGAGGGTTGGGACGCCGTGGATCGCGCGGGTCGGCTGTTGGCTTCGGCCCGTTGTGAGTCGGGTGGACCCGAGCATCCTGAATCTGATTGCCTCACCTTTGGCTGGACCGTTCGGCAAGCCAATGGCATGGTCGCCCACATTAGTTGTCTCGAACACAACTGTCGCGAGAAAGGTTGGGAAATCACTCTCCGCGGAGCGCCTCCGCAGTTGGCGCACTGTAAACCGGGCGGGTGTTTTACTGAAGGATGGCGTCTGTACTACTGAAAAAACCAAAACGTGCTTTGGATGCCACCGAACATCGGGTGGCGCAAACCCTACGGCCCCTGAATCTCGACGGGGCCGTTTTGCTTTTGGCGGTCTCCGGCGGACTGGATTCCATCGTCCTCTTGAACCTCTTGGTTCGTCTGCAAAAGCTGCTCAAAGTCCAAGTGGTCGTCGCCCACGTTCATCATGGGAAGACCTCCGGGGCGGGCGCAAGCTTTCGTCGCCGGGCCTGGTCCTTGGTGGCCGGTGCGGCTGCAAGTCATGGGCTGCGTTTTTTCTCGAATGTCGAGGGCGAGGCGGAGGGGCGGCGTCGGTCCCTGCGATTCAGCATGAGTCCGCCGCGAGTCTTAAAGTCAGAGGCCGATTTGCGAGAGTTTCGTTATTCCTTGTTGCGCACCTGGCAGAGAGAACTCGAACACACTTTAGCCACTCCGGTGTGGCTGGTAACGGCCCACCACTTGGATGATCTGCTCGAGACGCGTCTGCTGCGGCTGGTGCGTGGAACGGGGGGACAAGGACTTGAGGCGATGGCCCTCCAAGAGGGTGAAACCTTGCGTCCGCTGCTGGCGCTTTCTCGTCAGGAACTGCTGCACTACGCGCGCCAGCGACGTTTGAAGTGGGTGGAAGACCCCAGCAATGCCCAGCTCGATCCTCTGCGCAATTGGCTCCGACATCGTTGGCTCCCAGCGCTAGAGTCTCGCCGGCGCGGCTCCTTGGTCAATTTGGCTCGGTCTTTAGAACAGATTGTGGGTGAACTTAAAACCACTTCGAGTCGAGTTGTCTCACCGATCCAAGGCGATTATCTGGACCGACAAAAGTACCTGGAGTTGAGTCGAGAAGAGAAGAAACGCGCGGTCGCGTCTTACTTACGCGAGTTGGGAGTGCGCGGTTACGGCCAAAGTCATGTTGAAGAAATCACCAAGCGCCTTGACAGTTCTCGTCGGGAACTCAAGTTTCGAGTATTGAAGTGGGACTGGGTTGTCAATGCCGAGCAAATCAGAGCCATCCGGCCTGAGGGTGAGTCAGGAAACAATTGAGGCCATTTCTCCTGAGTGATATTCTTTAAGAGTGTCGTTCACGCCTTTGGGAAAGGACTAAGCCGGATGCGTTCACCACAAAAAACCATGGCACTTTGGGCAATGTTGATCGTCGTCGCGATCCTGTTGTTTCAGATGTACGAAACTCAGCGCCACACTTTGATTCGTGACTTTGACTACCCCAAGTTCCTGAAGGCCTTGGAAGCGAACGAGATTGAGTCTGTCACCTTCAACAAGGACACCGGCGAAATTGAAGGCGATATCAAGCCCGAGTTCAAAGACAAGTACGCTGGCCGCCACTTTCAGATCTTGGGTAACACCGACTCGGAAGGTTTCAAAATCGTCCGGCAGCAAGGGATTACCCCAAAGTACATTGGCTCGGACAACTCCCTCATGACGTCGGTGTTTCTCAACTGGTTGCCGCTGATCATTATCATCGGGATGTTCATGTTTTTTATGCGGCAGATTCAGGTGGGCGGTGGCAAAGCCATGAGCTTTGGCAAAAGCCGCGCTCGTTTGCTGACCGAAAACAAAAATAAAGTGACCTTTAAAGACGTGGCCGGCGTTGAAGAGGCCAAAGAAGATTTGCAGGAAATCGTCGCCTTCCTGAAGGAACCGAAGAAATTTACCCGTCTCGGCGGTCGCATTCCCAAAGGCGTCTTGCTGGTGGGCCCTCCCGGAACTGGTAAGACCTTGCTTGCCCGAGCGGTGGCCGGAGAAGCCAACGTGCCTTTTTTTACGATTTCTGGTTCCGACTTTGTCGAGATGTTCGTGGGCGTGGGCGCGAGCCGCGTGCGCGATTTGTTTGAGCAAGGCAAGAAGAACGCACCTTGTTTGATCTTCATCGATGAGATCGATGCGGTGGGACGTCATCGGGGAGCCGGAATGGGTGGCGGACATGACGAGCGCGAACAGACTCTCAATCAATTATTGGTTGAGATGGATGGCTTTGAAAGCAACGAAGGCGTCATTTTAATTGCGGCCACGAACCGACCCGACGTGCTCGATCCAGCCTTGCTGCGACCGGGGCGCTTTGATCGGCGCGTGGTGGTTAACAAGCCTGACCTCAAAGGCCGGCGCAAAATTTTGGAAGTTCATACCCGCAAAACGCCCCTTTCAACCGAAGTCGATCTTGATCGCATTGCGCGGGGAACTCCCGGGTTTTCTGGCGCGGATTTAGAGAACTTGGTGAATGAAGCAGCTCTCCAGGCGGCCCGCGATAATAAACCTAAACTTGAGCAAGAGGACTTTGAGAAAGCCAAAGACAAAGTCATGATGGGTTCGGAGCGCAAGTCGATGGTGATTAGCGAAAAAGATCGTCGGATCACGGCTTACCACGAAGCCGGGCACACCTTAGTGGGTAAGAAGGTTCCGGAGCTTGATCCCATTCATAAGGTGACGATCATTCCGCGAGGCATGGCCTTAGGTCTAACCCAGACCTTGCCGGAAGAAGATCAGCTCAATCTTTCGAAGAAAAAAGCTGAAAGCATGATTGCCTTTTTATTCGGGGGTCGAGCAGCGGAAGAATTGATCTTTAATGACTTTACCACCGGTGCCGGTAACGACATCGAGCGAGCCACGGAGCTGGCGCGTCGCATGGTTTGCGAGTGGGGAATGAGTGAAAAACTGGGACCCTTGGCTCTCGAGCGGCGCGAAGGTCCGGTGTTTTTGGGAATGCAGTCGTCTCACCATCGCGACTACTCCGACGCCAAAGCCGAAGAGATCGACAAAGAGGTCTATCGTCTGGTGGTTGAGGGCAACGAGTTGGCCAAGAAGGTGTTGCGCGACAACATTGATACACTTCATCGCATGGCGGAGTCGCTCCTGGAACATGAGACCATCGATGGCGAAGAGGTTGAGATTCTCGTCAAGGGTGGAAGCCTGCGCGACATTGACGATCGTCGAGGTTCCAAGCAGGAAAAATTAGTTCAAGAAAGAAAAGCTGCCGAAGAAGAAGAGGCAAGGCGCAAAAAAGCCGAAGAGGATAAAGCGAAAGCAGGAGAGAGCGGTGACCGGGATCCAGTGGGTAATCCGGGCCCGGTAACGGCTTAAATTAGGCAGTGTCCATTTTTCAGAATTTTGTCGACAACTTCATGCTGATTTTCTCGCAGCTCCGCCTGATGGATTTGGTGGATCTGTTTTTGGTTTGGATTGTCGTCTACCGCGTCCTGCACCTCACAAAACGTTCCGGTGCCGTACAAATCCTGAGTGGCCTTGGTATATTGGCGATTTCTTATCTCGTCAGTATTTGGCTGGAGCTTGTCACTTTTAACTGGCTGCTCGAAAAGTTCTTTTCAAATTTGTTCTTGATTGTGGTGATTCTGTTTCAGACGGAGATTCGCCAAGCTTTGGCGCAGATTGGATCCAATCCCTTCTTGTCGGGGGCGGCGCGACTGGAAGAAGCCCACATCGTTGAGGAGCTCGCAAAGAGTGTGGTGGTGCTGGCGCAAAAGGGGTTTGGCGCACTCATCGTCATCGAGCGGGAGATTTCCCTCGACTACTTTGTCGAAATGGGAACCAAGCTGGATGCTCTCATCAGCAGCGAGACCCTCACGGCGCTGTTTAATCCCACCAGTCCCGTCCATGACGGTGCGGTGATTATTCGTGATGGACGGCTTTACTCGGCCGGTTGCTTTTTGCCGCTCAGTAAGAATCCCGTGCTTGATAAAAATTTGGGCACTCGTCACCGCGCCGCCATTGGGCTCACTGAGGAAACTGATGCCCTGGTGCTGGTGGTGAGTGAAGAAAAAAACTCGGTGGGCGTGGTCCACGGTGGCCAACTTCACCCGGACTTGGATCATGCCTCGGTTCGGCAGATGCTCTACGACAGCTTCGGTCTCAAGTTACGAGTTGAGCGGAGTCCGGTATGAGCCTCACGACCAAGCGCTCACTACGGAAGAGTTTCGGCGAAGACACGAGCTATAAAATTGTCGCCCTGTTTGTCACCTTGGTGTTGTGGGTGACGATCCTGGGTCGCAAGAATTCGGTGGTGAGTAAGGATATGGATTTGGAAATGCTGGTGCGTCCGAATCACATCATCACTAACCCCTTGCGTAAGCGCGTGCGGGTTCAACTCTCCGGTCCCCGCATGGTGCTCAAAAAGTTCTCGCAAACAGAACAGTCTTTTACCGTTGATTTGTTTGATCGAGAGCCAGGGAAGCATCAGGTGAATCTGAAGCGTTTGAATTTGAATTTGCCCGTGGGTGTAAAAGTGGTATCAGTAACGCCAGACGTGATCGTGGTTCATCTGAAAGAAACCGGTTCAGCCGAAAAGGCGGGTAAGTAGATGGCAAAGACGGGCAAAGGCAATGGCAACGGTAATGGCAAAGACGAAACCGTCGGTCCTAAGGGCGGAGCGACCAGTGTCGTCGGTGGCGCCAAGGTCAAGACCCCCGCTGTTGGATCAGGCTCCTCGCGTTTGTTTGGCACCGACGGGATTCGCGGTACGGCCAACCGAGCCCCCATCACCCCGGATATTGTGCTCAAAGTGGGTCAGGCTCTTGGGTATGTTTTGAGTCAGCAACCGACTCATCGACGAGTGAAACATCGCACCGTCATGATTGGTAAAGACACTCGCTTGAGCGGTTACATGGTGGAACAAGCTTTGTCGTCGGGACTCAACAGTATGGGGGTGTGGACTCAACTGGTGGGCCCGCTGCCCACTCCGGGTATTGGTTTTCTTGCTCGCAACATGCGGGCCGATGCGGGAGTGGTGATTTCGGCGTCTCATAATGCCTACTTTGACAATGGCATCAAGATCTTTGGTGCTGACGGATTTAAAATCTCCAGTGAAATGGAATTGGAGATTGAGCGACTGGTGCGGGAAGTGGATTTAAATAATCATTTGGTCGAGGGTAATGAAATCGGTCGCGCCAAACGCATTGACGATGCCGCCGGTCGTTACATCGTCTACGTCAAAAACACTTTCCCTCTCGATTTGAATCTCGACGGAGTTCGAATTGTCCTCGATTGCGCGAGCGGCGCAGGCTACAAAGTCGCACCGGCGATTTTTGAAGAGTTGGGTGCTGAACTGATTGTTCTTGATGACCGGCCAACGGGTTTTAACATCAACGAAAAAACCGGAGCCTTGTTCCCGAAAAAAACCTGTGAGGCCGTGGTGAAGTACCGGGCCGATGTCGGAATCAGTCTCGATGGCGACGGCGACCGGGTGATTTTGGTCGACGAAACCGGCAAGATCGTAAACGGCGACCATATTCTGGCCATTTGTGGAATCCACTTGGCCAAGAAGAAGTCTCTCCCTTCGAACACGATTGTGGCGACTCACATGAGTAACGTCGGTTTGGAACTGGCACTCAAAGAACATGGGATCAATTTGGTGCGCACCGATGTGGGCGATAAATACGTAGTCGAAGAAATGCGCAACCACGGTTACATCCTCGGTGGCGAGCAAAGCGGGCACATTATTTCGCTTGAGCACAGCACCACCGGCGACGGCTGTGTCGCGGCCCTTCACGTGCTGGCCGTCATGCTGCAAGAGAAAAAGAAGCTGAGCGAGCTCACCAAGCTCATGAAGGACGTCCCCCAAGTATTGATTAACACGAGAGTGAGTTCGCGACGGGATTTGGAATCCATTCCTGGCTACCGGACCATGTTGGACGAAATCAACCACAAACTCGAAGGCAACGGGCGCACTTTTGTGCGCTTCTCAGGCACTGAGCCCGTGGTGCGGGTCTTGGTCGAGGGCAAAGACAAAAAGAAGATTGGGCTATATGCCGAGCAAATCGCTCATTTTCTGCAAAAGGAGTTGGGCTAACTCATGCGTTTAGCGACGGTCGCGCAAAGTCGCGAGATCGACGAGCTTTCGCAAACGGTTTACCAGCTTCCGGCTGAAATCCTTATGGAAGCCGCCGGCGCAACCGCCGCGCGAGAATTGGAACAATCTTATTATCCTGATCTTAAGCGCGGCCTGCTGGCGGTGGTTTGTGGACCCGGTAACAACGGCGGAGACGGCATGGTCCTTGCGCGGCACTTGCACGCGGCAGGACATCGTAATCTCATGGTCTTTGTGCTGGCGCCTCATACCGGGCGCTCCGAGCTCGTGGTGCGGCAACTCAAACGAGTTGAACTGGCGGGAATTCGAGTGGTCGAACTTCTTGATCATCCCGAGAAGATCGAACAGCTCCGTTCCGCAACTTTGATTGTGGATGCTTTGTTTGGCATTGGGTTGTCGCGACCACTTGATGGCGAGCACCTCAAGGTGGTCGAGGTCATTAACTCCATTCGCGTTCCGGTGGTGAGTTTGGATTGTCCCTCGGGGCTTGATTGCGATACCGGTGTCGTCAAAGGACAAGTCGTAAAGGCCGACATGACCTTGTCATTTGGTTTGGCCAAGCCAGGATTTTTTGTCGCCGATGGTCCTCGCCAGGTCGGTAAACTTCGCATTCTTCCCATTGGCTTTCCGTATGAATCTCTCCGGGGAGTGGCGACAACTCATTTTGCTTTTACTGAAAAACTAGCGCGTCGCTATCTGCCCCGACGCCTTGACCAATCAAATAAGTCCGACCACGGGCACTTGCTGGTGTTGGCCGGTCGTGAAGGAATGTGGGGTGCGGGGTTGCTGGCCTCCTCGAGTGCCTATCGCATGGGTGCGGGCTATGTCACCTGGGCCAGTTTTACTTCGCCTAGCCGCGAGATCGTGGATTCGCCGGAAATCCTCACCAGTGAAATTGGTCGCGATGAGCTGTGGAGCAAAAAGTATACGGCCGTCGCCGTGGGACCGGGACTTGGCGTGAGTCGAGAAACGGCTGAGGTGATCACGCGACTTAAAAAAATGAACTTAGCCAGTGTGGTTCTTGATGCGGACGCAATCACCACCTGTGTTCAGTTTGATTTGTTTCCGCTGCCTCGGACCTGGGTGGTCACCCCCCACTCTGGCGAGTTGGCCCGAATTGTAAAAAAAGAAGTCGCGCAGCTGGAAGCCGATCGCTTCGCCGCTGCTCTTCATGGTTCAGAAATCACGGGGTGCCATGTTTTGTTTAAGGGCTTTCGTAGTGTGGTGGCGCACGAAAAGCGTTGCATGGTCATTAATGCCGGCAACTCAGCCCTTGCCAAAGCCGGAACGGGCGACGTCTTGACCGGTATGATTGGCGGTTTTCTCGCCCAAGGCTTAGAGCCACTCCAGGCGACGGCCACCGGCGCCTACATTCATGGCCGCTTGGCCGATGAGTGGGTGAGGGTTGGACACGACCGGCGCACTTTGCTGGCCTCTGATTTGCGGGAACACTTGCCCCAATTAATCGGACGGATTGCCGGCGGCACTTTGGTGTTGTAAGACCCCATTGATGATGAAACCTCGGCGCATTCATAATCTTGGCGAGTACCAAAAATGGGTCGTGAGCGAACTCGTGCCGTCCTTGGGTAAGCGCGAAGTGTTGCTCCTCACGGGACCGGTTGGCGTAGGCAAAACCCAACTCGTGCGGTTTTTGGTCGAGGCTCTAGGAGCGCGCCAAGCCTGTTCGCCCAGCTTTGCGATACATAATAGTTATCAAGTGGCGCGCGGCACAGTTGATCATGTCGATCTCTATCGTTTGGAAAACGATGACGATCTGGAGTCCACGGGATTTTGGGAACTGTTTGCGCAGCCTGAGGGACTCATTCTTATTGAGTGGGCCGACCGACTGGATCCTGAATATCTGCCGCCGGGATGGCGCATTCGTCGCGTGGAAATCTCCCAGCCCGCAACCGCGGGAGCGGCGGCGCAAGAGCGACAAATTGAAGTGACTGAGCTGAGAGGTTATTGACCTTTCATCTTGCTCCTGGGGAAATCGAAATTAAGCGGGAGTCAACAGCATCTAAGCCGCGGAAGAGTTAACTTTTTGCATGGCTTCAGAGAGCTGCTGAGTGAGACGTTCGGCGTAGCTCAAGTGCTGAGTGGTGTCGCAGTTTTTGTTACCCACGGCGAGTACCATGCCGACTAAGTGTGAGTCATATTGGATCGGGCAAATCGTGACGTGAGCCGGTAAATCGGCGTAGCCCCAAGATCTAAAGAAGTTCTCGTTGATCTCGTTTTTGACGACCATCCCGTGATAGGACAAGCGGGTGCGACGAACAATGCGGAACACACAGGCGTTACTGACATCAAAGGCATCGGCGGCCGTCGGCAGAGTGGCCACCCACGGGGCGTCCCACATCCACGGGCGCAGTTTGGTTCCTTCAAAGAGCAGAATCATGGATTTTTCAAAGCGATCGTGCAATTGGCTGAACACATAAGCGGCCACTTCTTTTTCGTCTTTGGCCGAAGCCAAACTGGCTGGCGGTGGCGGCAAGTCACAAACTACCGCACTCACTGCGGGATGGGCGGGTGCCACCATTTCAGTCGCGGTTGGCTCATTGGGGCCAGCCTCACTCGCCGCCGATGTTGCTTCTGGCGCCACTCCTTGCTCAGCCGCGAGAGCCCGGCGGGCCTCTTCCTGTTTTAACTTAGCATTGCGAATGATCGCGGTGGGCAAGTCGTGACCCTCATACTCGCTGTCCTCGACCGCCGATGCTTGCGACGATGGCGGGGGAGGCACTACGACGGGGGCGGGGCGGGCGGGCTCGGCTTGCATTGCCGCGACGGCTTCCGCAATGTCACCTGTCACCTCGTTATCGGCATCAATGGAGTTGGCAACGGCAGCAGGGGCGTGAATCACGGGAGCACGGGGTTTGGCGGCCTGGGGTGCGGCGAACTCTTCTTCCTGCGGCATCGCCGTTCCGGCGGTGGTGTCGAGCTGAACAACATTGGGTCCGGAAGTGGTCTGAGTCTCTTTATTGAGCAAATACTTATTGAGGCTGGCACTCAAGGTAAAACCATGAGGCTCAGGAAGTTCGATTCGACCATCCCCTCCCACCGTGGGCATGCCCTTGAGGATGTCAACATCATGGGTGGTTTTGGTTTGAAACTCGGAAGCCTCGTCGTCCTCGACGGGAGCCTCTTTGATACTGGCAATTAGCTTGGGATCCAAGCCCTCGATCATGTCTTCTTCTTTTTCAGGCTCCGGCGGAAGCTCTGGAAACATACTCTTTTCTTCGGCGGGACCTTGAGCTTCGACTTCCACGGCAATCTCGTCGCTCACTTCATCTTGGTTTGAGCCTAGGTTTTCAACTGAGACCTCATCCGCTTGAGTGATCTTGAGTTTGGCTGTTTTGGGATGAGTGGGAATTGAAGGTAGCGCTTCTGCCCTCGGTGCGGTTGGGGGTTCGACCACGATTTTTGCGGTGGGGATGGCTTCTGTCAGATTGTGGTGAGGCGATGGTGGCAACGATGAGCGCTGCAAACTTTCCCACGCCACTGATAAACTTGAGGCCGAAGCCAAGAGGAAGCGAACCGGAAATCCAAACTGCAGTCCTTCCGGGGGTTCCACACAGGCCACAAAAACCACACCCTCCCACTCGCCAACTGGGAGCAGGGCTTCGTTCCACTTGCCCTTATTCATGACTCGCTTCCAAAGTACCAAGTCAGGGGAAGTTTCAAAGAAGTCCTCGGTAATGGACGCCAGCCCATAGTGGTCCCGCGCCCAATCGAGGTATTCTTCCTCGTTGAGCTTGCCGGTTTCCAGGCACCAATAGGTAAAATCAACGTCCTCGGGCGCGATTTCGCGCCAGTTGGCGTAGGTTTTACGTGGCACTTGCAGGGGCTGAGCCCAAGCTTTGATTTCGTTCATCATCCAAATTTTCGGAAAATTCGTGGATTCTCTTGAGGTTAGAAACCAACTTGAGTCACTCCTGGACCTATGATAGCGTGCGGCGCACTATGAACCCCTCTCCATTTATCCCTCAATCTTCAGATCGTGTTTATCTCGATCACAACGCCACTTCTCCCTTGGCCCTTGGTCTGGTCGAGGAACTAGTCCGTTGGTCGAGGTCGTGGGGAAATCCCAGTTCGATCCATTGGGATGGGCGCGCGCCCAAAAATCTCCTGCGCGAAGCCCGCCAACGAGTGGCAAAACTGGTGGGGGCTAATCCACTCGAGGTGGTCTTTACGAGCGGTGGCAGTGAAGCTAACAATCTAGCCCTTAAGGGTTTCCATGGAGCCCGTGCGGTGAGTGAAGTTCCAGGAGAGCGATTGGCTGATCGCAGTCAGTTCATCGTCAGCGCCGTTGAGCATCCGAGTGTGCGCAAAACGGTCGACTATTTGACCCGCTGGGGAGTGCAGGTGCGGGTGATTGGGGTGGATCGCGACGGGCAAATTGATCTCGACAGTTACGCCGAGGCACTCAAAACCCCCACCGCCTTAGTCTCGGTGATGTACGCCAACAACGAAACCGGCACCATTTTTCCAATTCAAAAAATGACCAAGATGGCTCATGAAGCCGGCGCAATTTTTCACTGTGATGCGGTTCAGGCTCTCGGCAAGGCCGTGGTGGATGTCAAAAAGTGGGGAGTGGACCTGGCCTCTTTTTCGGCCCATAAGTTCTACGGTCTTAAGGGCGCCGGCTGCCTTTATGTGCGCCAAGGGCTTCAACTTGAAAGCCTCATCCACGGCGGCGGTCAGGAACGAGGTCGTCGGGCGGGGACCGAGAATGTCATGGCCATCGCTGCCATGGGCTGGATGGCTCAAGCCGCCGACCAAATTGAAGAGCGTGCGGGGGCGATGAAGGCTCTGCGCGATGAGTTTGAGCAAATTTTGCTGGCCCGAATTTCTGACTCACGGATCAACGCCAGCCCAGGGAAACGTCTACCCAATACCACCAGTATTCAAATCGACGGAATTGACGGGGAAACCCTTTTAATGAATTTAGATATGGCTGGATTTGCCGTTTCCACCGGGGCGGCCTGCAGCGCCGGAAGCCCCGAGCCGAGCCCGGTGTTGTTAGCGATGGGCCTTAGTCGAAAAGAAGCCCAAAGCTCCATGCGCCTCAGTATTGGTTGGGGCACGACGCGCGAAGAGCTCGCCCGTTTCGTGGAGACCTTGCAAGTCACTGTCCAGCGTTTGCGTTCGCTTCGAGACGCCGTTAAGGACGAGCACTTATGACCACGACGTCGGCTCCTTCCAAAAAACGAGTGTTGGTCGCGATGAGTGGCGGCGTGGATTCGTCCGTCGCCGCGTCTTTGTTGGTCGATCAAGGCTACGAAGTCATCGGCGTCACCATGCAAGTTTGGGATTACTCCGCGACTCAATGTGATTTGGAAGAAGGCCACGGGACTTGTTGCTCCAGTACGGATGTCGATGATGCCCGGGCGGTGGCCGACAAACTCAACATTCCTTTTTATGTCGTCAATTGTGAGGAGAAATTCAAAGCTCAAGTGATTGATGACTTCGTCTCGACCTATTTAGCTGGCAAAACTCCGGTGCCTTGTGTGAATTGCAATACCTACCTCAAGTTTGATCACCTCCTGAAAAAGATGAAGGAACTCGATTGTCAGTACCTGGCCACCGGACACTATGCCACGATCCAAACCGATGAGCTGGGGCGGCCGTCGATTGTGACCAGCGAAGACAACTGGAAAGATCAAACCTATTTCTTATTTACTTTGGATCAAGCGATCTTACCGTTGCTGATGTTTCCCGTGGGCACTTGGCAAAAGGAAGACATTCGACGTTACGCCGAGGAGCGGGGCTTGGCGGTCGCGCGAAAAAAGGATTCTACAGGCATTTGCTTTATCGGTAAATCTGGCTATGCCGACTTTGTTGAAAAGCATTCTCCACCTTCCGAGTTGGCGCCCGGACTGTTGCGCCGGTATCCTTCCGGTGAAGTGCTGGGCGAGCACCGAGGCATCCATCAGTTTACCTACGGACAACGCAAGGGTCTGGGGGTCGCCGTGGGTGATCCACTGTATGTCGTCAAGATTGACGGTGCGACTCGAACCGTGTGGCTCGGTGAAGAATCTTGCCTTTATGCCTCTGAAATGATCGTGCAAAAGCTCAACTGGCTCGGGCCCTGGGCACCGGGCGAAAAGTTACGAGTTAAAATTCGCTTTCAACACCGCGGCGCCGAGGCGGAGTTGGTTCCCCAAGGCGATCAATTGCTGGTGCGGTTTGCCGAACCTCAACGGGCGATCACGCCGGGGCAGGCGGCGGTCTTTTACCGCGGCCAACAATTGCTGGGCGGCGGGTGGATCGTATGAGTGGTGAACACTCCGGCGATTATGCCGTTCACACTTTTGGGTGCAAGGTGAACACCTACGACACGGGTCTACTGGAAAAGCGGTTAAGTGGAGCCGGCTTTCGTTTGAACTCACAGTCGCCGCACATTCATATTCTCAATACTTGCGCGGTGACGGCCGAAGCCACCAAAGAGGCGCAGCGAACCATTCGAAGGATCAAGGCCCGCGATCCGCTCGCCTTGGTGGTGGTCACAGGCTGCGCCGCCCAAGTCGACACTGAGAAGTTTGCCGCCATGAAGGGAGCGGACCTGATCGTGGCCAACTCCCACAAGGGCCAACTTGAGGAGCTGATTCGTCAGCACTATGCCGGGCAACTCCAGGAGCGGATTTTCAAGTCCAACATCTTTAAAAAAATGGATCTCGAAGAGGGTGGTGGGGTCGAGAGCCAACACACCCGGGCCTTTTTGAAAATTCAAGATGGCTGTAACTCCTTTTGCACTTATTGTGTGATCCCCTTTGCCCGGGGCAAGAGTCGAAGCCTCAGTGTTGATACCTTAGTCGCCCGCGTGCGCGAACTCGAGGCGCACGGTTTGGCCGAGGTGGTTCTCACCGGCGTGCACATTGGCGATTACTTTGACGAGCGCGTAAGCGAGCGGCCGGGGCCCGAGCCTCTGCTGCGTGAATTGCTGAAGCGCACGCGGGTGCCGCGGATTCGTCTGTCGAGTTTGGAACCCACCGAGGTGAGCGACGAACTCTTAGAGCTTTATCAGGACGACCGACTGTGTCCCCACTTTCATTTGTCGATTCAAAGCGCCTGCGATGCGGTGTTGACGGGAATGAAGCGGCAGTACTCAGCCCAGCAAGTGGAAGCAGCCCTCGAGCGGGTGGCGCAGCGAGTGCCCCAGGTCTTTGTCGGCATGGACGTCATCGCGGGATTCCCGGGCGAGACCTCCGAGCAATTCGGCGAAACCGTGGCCCGCCTGGCAGCAACTCCGTGGACCCGAATTCATGTCTTTCCTTACAGCGAACGGCCTGGGACTTTTGCCGCTCGCCTTCCCCACCCAATTGAGCGCGCTGAAGTGCTCAAGCGGGCTCGCGAGTTGCGCGAGCTCTCCAGTGTTCGTTATGCCGAGCAGGCTTTAGCGCAAATAGGGCAAACCAAACGGGTGTTGATTTTGGCGGGCCAAGCGGGGCAAGGACTCAGCCGGGATTTTTGGCCGGTGCAAATTGAGGGTGAAGCAGGACTTCCAGGAACAGAGCTAACCATTCGAATTCAGGGCTATGATCACTCCGATCAGGGGCGCCTCGAAGGCTGCCTGCGGGGTCAATTGGTTATTGACGCCAAGCACTAAAAGAGTTACAAACTAACACCCCGTTTTCGAAGAACCTTGGACCTCGGAGCGGGAACTTTATGTTGGGCCAAAACCTGAAAAGAGGAGAGCCCTTGATGACCTTATCTGAGAAGCTGCGCCATCGCTTTAGCGATGAAGGGCTGCTGACGCAGGCCCTGACTCACAAAAGCTTTCATAACGAAAGTAATGGGAATTCGACTGGTCACAACGAGCGCCTGGAGTATCTGGGCGACGCGGTTTTGGATTTGGTCTTAAGCGATCTCTTGATGCGCCGATTTCCCGAGCTGCCCGAAGGGGATTTGTCGAAAATCCGCGCCAGCTTTGTCAATGAAACTATTTTGGCGCAAATCTCGCTCGAGTTGGGCTTGGACCAAGAACTGCGCTTGGGTCGCGGCGAAGTTCTGACCGGAGGAGCGGCCAAGCCGCGAATTTTGGCCTCCGGGCTCGAAGCCGTGATCGGGGCCTTGTATATGGATGCGGGATTTACCGTGGCTTTTGAATGGGTCGCGCAATTGTTTGTGGGCCGAATCGAAACTCTCGATCTGTCTCTGCACTTTGCGACCGATTACAAGACGCGGCTGCAGGAGCTGGTACAAGAGAAGTTTCGCGAAGCTCCCCGTTACGCCGTGATTGGGGCGGAGGGTCCGGACCACGAGAAGACCTTTCACGTGGAAGTTCGGGTGGGCACTAATGTTGTCGCCTCGGGAAAAGGAAAAAGTAAAAAAACTGCGGAGCAAGAAGCTGCTCGCCTGGCCTTGGAGAAGTTCAAATGAGTTTTCGTGCAGGATTTGTAGGATTAATTGGTCTCACCAACGCCGGCAAAAGCACCTTGGCGAATGCCCTGGTTGGTGAAAAAATCTCGATCGTGACCGCGAAACCTCAGACCACCCGGCAGCGGGTGCTGGGGATTATTACCGATGACGAGAGTCAAATCTTGTTTGTCGATGCTCCCGGTCGAGTCAAGTCAACGGCCGGGCTCAATCAATTTTTGAGTGCTGAATATGAAGCCGTCATCGCCGGCAGCGATGTCTTAGTGGCGGTCCTCAATTTAGATCAACGCAAACCTGAGGAGTTACTGAGTGTAGCTCAAACGTGTGCTGACTCGGGCAAGCCGTGGATGGTGGTCATGAGTAAGATCGATTTCCCCGAGCCTCAGCGCGTGGCGATCTTAAGGGCTAAGCTCAATGACTTTGGCGTGCCGGTGGTTGGTGTTTCGGCCCTCAAGCAGCCCGACGAGGCGCGGGAGTTGATTCTCCCTTTGGTGCGCAAGCTCCTTCCCGAGAGTGCGGCCCCGCTTTACGATACCGACGCTTACACGACCCAATCAATGCGGGAGTTGGCGGCCGAAACGGTACGTGAAAAATGCTTTGAGCACCTGCACCAAGAAATTCCCTATGGCCTGGCAGTTAAAACGCAAAAGTACGTCGAAGATGAAGGCAAGGTCGTCAAAATTTACGCTGACATTCTCGTCAACAAAGAGGGACACAAAGCCATCGTGGTCGGTAAAGGTGGCAGTGCTTTAAAGCGCATCGGCACCTTGGCCCGTCAGGATTTAGAGCGAGTTTTGGGACGCAAAGTTTACTTGGAACTTCATGTCGTGGTTCGTAAAAACTGGGCAACCAATCCCCAGATGCTGGAGGAGCTCGGTTATGTCGTCCCTCAGTAATCGCCATTGCGGCCGAGTCGGGATTATCGGGCGCCCCAACGTGGGCAAGTCCACCTTGTTTAATATTCTCACGCGCACCCGCAAAGCAGTGGTGCGCAACGAACCGGGAGTAACCCGCGACGTGCAAATTGAGTTGGCCGAGTGGTGGGGCAGTCGCTTTGAGGTGATGGACACCGGCGGAATCACCGATTCCAAGGAGGGTTTTTCTCCTCTCATCCGCGAACAAGTGTTGTCGGTGCTCTCGAAAGTGGACACGATCATCGTCGTCATGGATGGACGGGCCGGGCTCGTTCCTGAAGATCGCGACATCATTCGAATCGCCAAAGAATCGGGTAAAGAGTTTTTAGTCGTGGTTAACAAAGTGGATCGCATGCACGACGCCGATATGTTGGTCTCAGAATTTTTTGAGTTTGGCTTTGACGTGGTTCCGGCTTCGTTTGAGCGGCGCGATAACATCGACATCATCGTCGAGTGGATCCGCGCGCGCTTGCCAGAGCAAGTGGCGAGCGAAAAAGTCGGAGTTCGTTTGGCCTTGGTTGGCAAACCCAACGTCGGCAAGAGTTCACTCGCCAACCGCTTACTCGGCGAAAAGCGCATGCTGGTGTCGCCCATTGCCGGCACCACGGTGGATGCCATCGAGACCGAGTTTACGTTTAATAATAATCCTTATGTGTTAGTTGATACCGCGGGACTGCGGCGCTCCGCTCGAAGGCAAGATGGAGTGGAGTTTTTATCAGCCGTCATGTCCCATCGGAGTATCATCCATGCCGACATTGTCTTACTGTTGGTGGATGGCACCACGGGCCCGACCGATCAAGACGCCACGGTTCTTGAGTATGCCCTGACCCGCCACAAAGGGGTCATTTTAGTGGCCAATAAGTCGGATTTAGCGGAAGCCGAAATCCCCGAGTACCGCAAGTGGTTTCGCGAGCGGGTGGCGCGGGAGTTTCACTTTTTTGCCGACATTCCGGTTGAGTTTATTAGTGCCAAAACTGGGGCGGGCGTGGGGCGCTTGTTTGAGCGCATTGAAGACTTGTGGGCCAAGCTCAACATCAAGATCTCAACCAGTAAGCTGAACAATTTCTTTTTCCAAGTGATTCGCCAAGCCCCGGCTCCGGTGTGGGGTGTACAAAACGTCAAGCTTTATTACTTGGTAAAAACTCAGCAAGTACCGCCGTCATTTATTGCCTTTGCAAATTATCCCCAAGGTGTGACGCCGGCCTATCGACGGTTTTTGGCCAAACGAATTCAGGATGAGTGGGGACTTGAGGGAGTTCCGATTCGCATTTTTGTGATGCAAAGACGCCGCACCAAGCGAGCGGCTCCGCTTCAGGAACCCACCCTCATGGCTCCGCCTGAGGCTCAGGACCAGCATTTGGATTTTGCCGACGAAGGGGAGTGGTCAACGCCTCATAACGAAGCGGAATGGGGTGAGGCGGTTTTGCAATTTGATTTTACCTCCCCCAACGACGGCCCGGTGGATGAAAAGTCGTAAGCGCGCCCTCTGGGGTACAAGGCTCGGCTTTTATTTTGCCGCCATCGGCTCAGCCTTTGGCTTAGGCAATGTTTGGCGCTTTCCCTATGTGGTCTCGGAAAACGGCGGCGGCGCATTTGTCCTTATTTACTTATTCTTTCTATTTTTGGTCGGCATGCCGCTCTTGATGGCTGAACTCATGCTGGGCAAGACCACTCGCCGAAGTGTGGTCTCGGCGCTGGATCGCATTCGCCGGCCGCTCGCTGCCGAAGCACCCGGGAGTGACGGCGGCACACAAAGTCGGTGGGCGCGGGCACTGGTCAAGCTCATGCCCTTAGTAGGCAAGGTCAGTGTACTCGTTGGGCTCATTGTCCTGGCCTATTTTGGTGTGATCTCCGGATGGGTCTTATACTTTTTGGGCCACACCGTGGTGTCCTTGGCCTCGGGGCTTCCGTTTTCTTCCGATTGGGCGCTGAATACCTTGCTCAATAGTGGGTGGCTGCAAATCCTGCTGACCTCGATTCACCTGCTCTTGGTCATTATCGTCGTGGCTAAGGGTGTGGAAGACGGAATTGAGCGTTGGGTGGGCTTTATGATGCCGGCCTTTGGGGTGTTGATGGTGGCGCTCGCGACTCAGACTTTGTCGTTACCGACGGGCGGAGATGCCCTGCGGTTTTTGTTTTATCCAGATTTTTCGCGTCTCACCTATTCTTCGCTCAGCCAAGCCATTGGCCACGTCTTTTTTACTCTCAGTATCGGCTTTGGTTCGATGGTCACCTTTGGTAGTTATCTGCAGCAAAAAGCCTTTATCCCCACCGCCGGGTTTCGCGTGGCGAGCATTGATTCGTTGATTTCGCTGGGGGCGGGATTGCTGATTTTTCCTCTGGCTTTGTCGACCGTGGCAGGCAGTTCCGGTCCGGAGTTGTTATTTCGAACCGTGCCGGTGTTGTTTCAAGAAATCTCCGGTGGATTGTGGTTTGGCGCAGGTTTTTTTCTTTGCCTTTATCTCGCCGCCTTTGGCGCCAGCATTGGCTTACTTGAAACCGTTGTTTCGAACCTGAAAGACTCCCAAAAAGTGAAGCGGGTCAGTGGCGCGTGGTGGTCGGGTGCGATTTGCGTATTGCTGGCGGTGGGCCCGGCGCTGAGTACCAATGTCCTAAGTGGAGTCAAAGTCCGCGGTCTTGGCTTACTTGAAATCTGCGACACCCTCTTGATCAACTGGGTCTTGCCGCTCGTCGCCCTGTTTGTTTGCCAAGGGGTCTTGTACGGAATTTCAGATCAAATGCGGCGGAGTGAATTCATCGAGGACTCCGAAGGCTCTCCAAGCCCCGAACAAAATCGGCTCTACAGCCATTGGGTATTCATTTTGCGTTGGATTGTCCCGATCGTGATCATCGGCGCCCTTGCTCTCCAGTTGGTGGGTTTGATCAAAGGCCGTTGAGTTCCTTCCCTTGAGCCTCGTTCAGTGTCCGAGTCCGAGTCAGTGTCGGAGACTGCAGCCCGTGACCCTTGGCCCGTTTGCCAGAAGGGCCGATCCCCGATCCCGATTAAAAAGCACCTTCATCCCGCAGACTGCGGCACAGACAATAAGCACTGGCCGCGAGTTGATCCGTGAGTTTG